>DASQPM010000390.1:0-4484 GCA_035643935.1 Pyrinomonadaceae bacterium
TCGGTCCGGCTACGATGCCCGTGCCATTTCCCGGTCCGGCGATGGGCGCGGCTGCATTAGACGACTCCGTGCCGACGACGGTGGTTACGCCACGTCTGACGGGAGGGATATCGCTCGCTTTCGCGGAAATTTCTTTCGGCACCAGTTCGGTACGGGTAACGTCGGCGATCAATTCTTTTCTCACATCGACGTTCTGTTCGACCTTTACCGGCTTGGCCTCTTGAGGTTTGTCGGGCTGAACCTGTTGCGGCACTGGAACCGGCGCCACTAGTGTCGTCAGCTCCAAATCTTGCTCGCCTAACCTTGCGTCGTACCAGATAATGCCGACGACAAACACCGTGACGAAAAGCACAGCATAAATTGCAACTGTACCCAGGATGAACGAGCCTTTGCGCCCCAAGTCCTGCTTGTGCGAACCAGACTCAACAAGGTTATCGAACATATTATCCTCCCTATTCCGGTGCCAAATGGATCAGGGGTGCAAAATAATTTACGACGCGAACGATCGCTTCTTTAATTGCACTCAAACGTCGATCTTCCCAGGTTTGAGCTAACCACAAATGAAGGGGAACCAGCAGCCCAGTTGAGCACTTCGAACAGATTTTGAAAGCCGCTGCGCGAGAAAAAAACTCGCCGGCCTGCTCAACAGACTGCCCCGCCCACAACCTTCGTTTCAACAACGCGGGTCGACTTTTGAGTATTTAATTGGCCAGCAACGGCAGCAGTCTATGCCGCATCCCGCAACAAAGTCAAGCGCAAATTTGCGATATTATCGCGACAAATACTGTATTCGCGGCTGTTTGCCGCCAACTTTCATGCTCGGCCAGCGCCGCTAGATTGTTTGCGCGTTTCAGTGGTCGCAGAAGTCCGTTTGGCGGAGCTGCTCGGCCGTTGATTGTCCCGATTAGTGGCAACGGCGGCGCTTCTGTTAGCCAGCTCTAGCCTTTGTTCCCACCACACCATGATGGGGCTCGCAATCGCGATTGATGAATAGGTACCGAACGTTACACCTATCAAGAGAGCAAGCGAAAATCCGCGCAACACCTCTCCACCAAAAAGCACCATCGACAGAACGGAAAGAAACACCAAGCCTGATGTGATAATTGTTCGCGAAAGCGTTTGGTTGATGGAATCGTTTGTAATCTTGTAAAGCGACTCGCGCCGGTGCAGCCGGCGGTTCTCACGAATACGATCGAAAACGACGATCGTATCGTTAACCGAGAACCCAACCAGCGTTAGCAAAGCAGCGATAACTGTCAAACTGACTTCCCATTGAAAAATAGAAAAGAATCCAAGCGTGACGAGCACATCATGAAATACCGCGATTACCGCAGCGGCGCCATAAGTCCACTCGAAGCGGAAGGCAATGTACATAAGGATGCCAACCAGCGCCGCTAAGGTCGTTGCTATGGCTTTGTTACGAAGTTGCGCACCCGCCACCGCGCCCACAGCGTCGGTACCAATAATTTCGTAAGCGTCGTGTTCGGCGCCAAATTTATCCAAGCCGTTCTTGACGCGTCCTCGACCCATATCGACCTGTGTCTGCGATCCTTCGCCCGCACCCTCGAGAGGCAACTTAATAAGAACGGTGTCAGGTTTGTCGGTCACTGGCTGAATGATCGCGTCCTTGGCACCGGTTGCAAACAAAGCGTCGCGGATGGCTTCGGCAGAAGGCCGCTGTTTGAACTTGACCGTAACTACCGTGCCGCCTTTGAAGTCCACGCCCATGTTAAAGGCTTCAGATCCATTCGGGTGCTTCCACTGACGGAAAACAGCCGAGCCGAGTCCAAACAACATTAGCAGAATTGAAATAGCGATAAAGATCCGGCGGTTAGCCAACCAATCGATGTTAACGTCTTTGAAAACTTGAATCATATTAATTTGTCAGCGCACCGCAGCGGAAAGCATTGCCGCCCACTTTCAGATACTTAACGATTCCAACTTGCGCTTGCGACTCAACTCCCACATGAAGATAGTGCGCGAAACATAAACAGCCGAGAATAGGTTGATCAACAAACCCAGAACCAGCGTGACAGCGAAACCGCGCAATGGACCGGTGCCAAACACAAATAAAAACAATGATGAGATGATTGTGGTTACGTGCGTGTCGATGATCGTCACAAACGCGCGCGCGAATCCCTGCTCAACCGCCGAGGGAATAGTTTTTCCGGTTCGCAGTTCCTCACGAATGCGCTCAAAGATAAGCACGTTCGAATCAACCGCCATACCGATGGTCAGAATGATGCCGGCGATTCCCGGCAACGTCAGCGTCGCCGAGAAAATGATTAGCCCGGCCAACATAAGAATCATGTTCAGCATTAAAGCAACGACAGCGTTGACGCCGGCGCCGCGATAATAAAAAAGCATGAAAACCACTACAAAAATCAGTCCGAACAGAGAGGCACGAACACCGGAGCGGATGGAGTCGGCGCCGAGGCTTGGACCAACCGTTCGTTCTTCCTGATATTCGATCGGCGCCGGCAATGCGCCCGAACGCAGGGTCAGCGCCAGATCGTCAGCCGACTGTTTCGTGAATCGTCCTGAGATTTCGCCCTGATCGTTGATCTGCGATTTGATATAGGCGACCGACTTGACCTCATCGTTTAGGACGACGCCCATATATTCATTGATGTTGGCGCCGGTCCAGGATCCGAATTTCTGCGCTCCATTGGGTTTTAAGGCAAAAGCGATCTGATACGAGTCACCTCCGCCCTGCGCTTGGACTGCATTGGCACTGCGAAGTTCGCTGCCATCAACTACCGCCGGCGACTCGACTACAACCCATTTCTTTTGTTTCTGCGCCTCATCAGTGGCTGGCTGACCTCCTGCCGTTGGCTCATTTCGCTCCGCATACGGCAGCACACGACGATTCGGCGGCACCGTTCCGCCCAGCGATGCCTTCGCCTCTTCTTCGGTGTTGTATGTTTGCACAGACTGAGGACTGGGAGGGCTGACAACGTGGACCAGCTCGAGCTTCGATTCGGCCTTTAACAGTTGCTTCACACGTTCGGGGTCATGTATGCCAGGCATCTGCACCAAAATCTGATGAGATGCTTGCGAGCCATGTCGCTGGACCAGCGGTTCCGCCACGCCCACAGCGTCCAGACGACTTTCAATGATTCTCTGCGCTTGCTCGGTGGCTTGTTCGGCCAGGGTGGACTGTGCTGACGGAGGGAGCGTCCAAACAATAGTGTTACCACTGATCGAAGACGTCCAAATCGAAAGATCGCCGCCCAACTTCTGCTTTGCAGCTTCCTCTATCTCCGGCAGCTTTGACGCGTCGGTAGCTTCAAGCGTTATGCGATAGTTCCCGGCGGCCGTCTCCGGTCTCACTTCCTTCACCGGTAATCCCTTGTCCTTAGCTGCTTTCTCGATGGCGATCGCATCCGCGAGCGTGAGATTCTTGAGAACCTCATCCGTCTTCACCCGCATCACCAGATGCGTACCGCCTTTTAGATCCAGTCCCAGGTGAATATTTGATGCGAGCGTGGTCTTTATTCCTGACCAGGTGAAGTCGTGAAGCGTGGGGCGGTGACGCGGGCCAATGACGACATACAATCCCAGGAGAGTAACGATAGCAATTATGATCGTGCGCTGAAGCAGATTCTTCTTTTTCATTACCAATGAATCTTTACGGGTGACGAATCAACTATTTCTTTTCTTCTTCATCAATACCGGCAACAGCCGAGCGCGCGATCTCAAGAATGGTCTTTTCGGCGCTTCTAATCAAAAAACTGGTGTCGCGTACCGTGGTAATCGTGCCGATTATTCCGCCGGTGGTAACCACGCGGTCGCCGGTCTTTAACTGCGCGATTGTCTGTTGCAGCTCTTTCTGCCGCTTCTGTTGCGGACGAATAAGCAGCACATAAAAGACGCCGATGATCAAAAGCATCGGCAGCAGACCGCCCAACGCGCCCAGACCTCCCTGAAACATAGCAAGTGCAATTATCATCTAATAATTCTCGTTGTATTTGTTAGGTTAATGCGGAACAACCGCTGGACTAAAAACCAGGGCACATTCAAACATTCTGGCTGGAATAAATGTCCAAGCCCTCGGTAAACTCTCGTTGAAATTTCTTGAAATTGCCAGACCGGATAGATTGCCTTACGCGTCGCATAGTGTCAAGGAAGAAGGCCAAATTGTGGTGCGTTAACAGGACACTCGCCAGGATTTCGCCTGACATATATAGATGACGAAGATACGCACGCGAGTGACGCTGGCAAACTGAGCAGGGACACGATTCATCCAGTGGCCGCGTGTCCAGGGCCCATTGCGCATTCTTCAAATTCATCTTGCCCCGCGAGGTAAATGCCTGGCCCGTTCTGCCATTTCGCGTGGGAAGCACACAATCGAACATATCCACACCGTGCGACACCGCTTCGACCAAATCTCCCGGCGTGCCAACACCCATCAGGTAGCGTGGCGCAGGCGCCGGCATTTCGGGCGCGAGCGCACTAACTACGTCCCACATCACCGACTTCTC
>DASQPM010000391.1:0-5704 GCA_035643935.1 Pyrinomonadaceae bacterium
TTACTGTGCTCTATGTGGGATCTAGTTTGCTCGCGCCGCTCAAAGATGCGGAGCGGGAAATTAATCGTGCTTACAAACTCGGCCTGCGCATTGCCGCCCATAACTTTGGTGCGCCACTGGACGATGATGGCTGGCTCGAAGTGGACAATGATCTCGCGCAAGCGGAAGTTGTTTTTGTTATTCATGTAATGGATGGGGAAAACGCTGCACGACTTTTGGTTGCGCTCGAAAAGTATAAGACCCAGCACGCGGCCGTGATTGTCATCAACTGCATGCCGGAACTTATGCGCTGCACGCGCATGGGCAAGCTGGATGTTGCAAAGTTGGCCGGAGCTTTCGGCCCGAATGGGGGAACGCGGGGACGCAAATCAGAGCGCCCGCTGCGACTGTTTGGAACTGCAAGCTCATGGATCGGCCGTCAGGCCCGCGCCCGCGAAAAACCTGGCGCAGCAAACAGCGCAAGCAAGTCTAATGGTGGCAACGCACACAAAAACGGTCACGGACAGTATTTGAAACTTGTCGATCGCTTACCGGGTATCCTTAGATTCGTACCAGGCGTCGGCGCAATGCGCGACGTAAAGAATTATCTCAATATCTTTTGCTACTTTCTGCAGCCCACACCGGCAAACATTCGCGCGATGGTCCTCTACGCGCTGAAGGAATATGTGCCGGACGCGCGGTTGGCAAATGTGAAAATCGAAATACCACCGCCGGAGCACATGCCCTCTGTCGCAATCTATCATCCAGACGCGCCGCAGTTGTTTGAAAGCTTTGCGGAATATGAAAGCTGGTACTTGGATAAGAGTCCAAAGTCCAAAGTCCAAAGTCCAAAGTCCCCGGCATCAGTGCTCGACCCTGCTTCAACCATCGGCCTATTGCTAATGCGTCCGCAAGTCGTCAGTAAGACAACGAAACACTATGACGCGCTGATTCGCGCCATCGAAGCCGAAGGCCTAAGAGTCATCCCGGCGCTTTCAACGTTGATGGACAATCGCGAGGCGGTTAGTAAGTTCTTCATCGATACGAACGAGTCCAAAGTCCAAAGTCCACAGTCCAAAGTCAAGACCAAAGACCAAAGACCAAAGGTCAAAGACCAAAAACCAAAGACCAAAGACCAAGTGGTCAACGAAATAACAACTGACAACGAACAACTAACAACTGACAAATCTCGTGTCAGCCAAATAGTTTCGCTGACCGGTTTCAGTTTTGTCGGTGGGCCGGCAATGAACGACAGCGAAGCGGCTTCCAACTTTCTGTCTGATTTGAATCGTCCCTATCGCTCCGCTGTCAGTTTAGACATGCAGACCATTGACTCATGGCGTGCGTCGCAAACGGGACTCAACCCCGTGCAGGCTGGAATGCAGATCGCGATCCCAGAGATCGACGGCGCGACCGAGCCGTTTATTTATGGCGGGCTGCCGGAAAGCGGTGTTGAGCCGGTCGCGCTTGACGATCGTTGTCGACGCTATGCGCGGCGTCTCAAGCGCTGGAACCGATTGCAGACCGCGCCGCGCAATGAGTTGACTATCGCGCTGGTGCTTTTTTGTTTTCCGCCAAACAAAGGAAACATCGGCACCGCAGCCGATCTGGATGTCTTTCCGAGCGTTTGGCAGACATTGCTGAGAATGAAGGAGGAAGGCTACGAGGTTAAATTACCTGACTCTGCCGATGCGTTGCGTGAACGAGTAATTACCGGCAACGCTGCCGGCTTTGCGTCGACGGCCAACGTCGCTTATCGGATGACCGTAGAAGAGTACCGCCGCCACTGTCCGTACGTGGATGAGATAGAAAGCGAGTGGGGGACGGCGCCGCCCGGCAATATCAATTCTTTTGGCGGTGAGTTGTTGGTCCAGGGAATTCAACTAGGCAAGGTTTTCATTGGCGTGCAGCCGACGTTCGGTTTTGAAGGCGATCCGATGCGACTAATGATGGCGCGCAGCGGCGCGCCGCATCACGGCTTCATGGCCTTCTACACTTATCTCGCAAAAATTCTGAATGCCGATGCGGTGGTCCATGTGGGCACGCATGGCGCGATGGAATTCATGCCCGGCAAGCAAGTGGGGCTTTCAGGCGAATGCTGGCCTGACCGGCTAATTGATGAGCTGCCGAACGTTTACCTTTATAGTGTGAACAATCCTTCCGAAGGCTCGATTGCCAAAAGACGTTCGTACGCGGAATTGATTTCGTATCTCACGCCGCCAATGGAAAATGCCGGCGTCTACCGGGAGCTTGCGACCCTCAAAGATCTGGTAATGTCATACCGGCAGACAAGCAACGACGATGAGCGAGAAAAGCTGTTTGAATCGATCGACGAATATTCACGTTTGTCCAATTTGCACGTGGAAAGAGCGGGGGTAAACCACCCTTCCTGACCTGCGAGTTTCTCAAACTAGTTGGATAGACGATCGTTGAAAGCCTCTCAAGCGTCATTTTGATTCTCAGGCGTAGTCGCCTCATGGTCGGGAAGGTGGGCTTGCCCCCGCTCCTCTTAGCACTCGCTCACGAAACGTGTCTGAAGTTAACCTATGCCTGAACGCCTCGACGCCATCAATGGTAATCACTGGAATGTCATGTTGGTAACGTCTCAGCAGCTCGGGGTCGCTTTCAATGTTGATCTCTTCAAGCGTATATTCTTTATCGCAGTCTGCCGCCTGCATCGCCTGCTTAGCTTTATCGCACAGATGACAGCCTGGGCGCGTATAAAAGGTCACCTGACGTTTTACAAAACTGCTCTCGTAACTCATAAGGTTGCTCGCATTCATTGTACTGCGAATTGAATCGGACGATGTTAATCAAATGGAGGCGAAGATGGCTGGACAAGAATTGGACAAAGCAGCAGCGGTTGCTTTGTTAAATCAAATTCTCGAAACAGAATTGGCAGGCGTTGTCAGATACACGCACTATGCCTTGATGGTTTTTGGTTATAGTCGCATTCCAATTGTGAGCTGGCTGCGCGGAGAAGCAACCACTTGTCTCGCTCATGCCAATGAAGCGGGCGAACTTGTTACGCATTTGGGAGAGCATCCGTCGCTGAAGATTGGCGCGCTGCTCGAAACGCATAAGCACGGCATCAACGACATTCTGTTGGAATCTTTAGAAGCGGAGAAAACAGGACTGGAACTCTACAAACGGTTGCATGATCTTGCGAAAGATCGTTCCGTGCTGTTCGAAGACTATGCGCGGAGAATGATCGCCGAAGAGGAAACTCATCTCGGTGAAGTCAACAAAATGCTCCGCAAGCCAGGCGAGATAACGCAGTTCGCGGCGGGATAAGAACTCGTATGTGTGAGTAGTCAGCGGTCAGTAGTCAGTTGTCAGTGGCAGATCAAACAACGGACCACGAACAACTGACAACTAACATTTCTTGAATGTTCGAACGCAGACACGAAAAGTTGGCGCCGCGATCGGTCTTTATCAAAAGGCTGGCGGGATCGTTTGGGATAATCTGCGGCCTCTTGTTCATTGCTTTGCTGATTGGGATCAGCGGATACCACTGGATTGCCGGTTTGGGCTGGGTCGATTCGATTTTGGAAGCGTCGATGATTTTGGGCGGCATGGGTCCAGTTAATCCCCTTACCAAGACCAGCGCGAAGCTGTTCGCATCTGCGTATGCGCTGTTCAGCGGCGTAGTCTTCATAGGTCTCGTGGGAATTCTTTTGACGCCGGTCGTACACCGAATACTTCACAAGTTTCACGTCGAAGCGGCTAAAAATGGATGATCGTCGCGCAAGACCGCGGCTGCGAGTCAGCCTTGATGCGATGTGGGACAGCTCAACGGAAGCCCACAGCGCGCGTGTCACCGATCTTTCTGAAGGCGGCTGCTTTCTTGATTCAGTTGGCGAGGTGCGCCTCGGGGAAATAGTCGGCTTTCGCATTTTGCTGCCCGATGACGATTGGCTGTATCTGGAAGGCGAAGTCAGACACTACAGCACCGGCCGAGGATTTGGCGTTCAGTTCGTCGAATTGAATGAAGAACAAACAGGAAAGCTTCTCGCGCTGATCAAATCGGCAAGCGCCGGCGGCGGCGAAGGGGATCCGATAACAGCAGATCTGGTTGAAGAGTAGTATTGAGATTTAAACCGGTTCACTCAAGCAGTTCAGAGTCCAAGCTTTAGCTTGCCGTTCCCTAACACGCAACCTAAAGGTTGGACTCTGAACTTCTTGATTTGCCCCAGACGTCAGTTCGATTGCGGTGTATTTGTATTTAGGCGCAAAAGAAATAACTGACGCTGAACGGGATGCGCGAGATTGCGCCAACGCGAAAGGGTCCGTTGTTGTAGGACCTCGAAACCTGCCGCCTGAAAAGTTTCGCGCCATTCGTCTTCACTGCGAAAGGCGCACTCGCCTGTCCGGTGGCGCCACTGGCGATTGTGAATGTCGCAAATGAGACGGTCCCACCAGGTTGCGGGAATATCTTCATAAACAACTACCAATCCATCGGCGCGAAGCACGCGTCCTAATTCACTGAAAATCGCGGCGACATCCTGCGCGTGATGCAGCACGTAACAGAAAAGCACTACCTCAAACGATTGATCGGAAGCAGGGAAGTGTTTGCCGTCGTAGCGGCGGAAATTTATCGGCGCTTCCGGTTTACCCCCGACATCGATTCCCAAAACATAACTACCGAGCAAACCAGCTAGGTGATGCGCGATGAAGCCATTGCCGCAACCAACATCCAGAATCTCGTATGCGTTGGGAACGACTCGCGCGATCTCCAGCGCCATGTCGTAAGCACGGCCCACTTTGCGCCGGCGCCGCTCGCGCCGGAATCTGCGCCGGAGGCCGGTGAATACACCAGAGCCAGCTTTGGCAACGGGACCCTCGAGCACTGCTGCGTCCCGCGGCAACGCGTGGTCAGCATATGGTGAATAGGCCGACAGCGAGTGAGAGCTTGAGTGTGATGATTCCAACATGCCGCCGGAGGTGCAAGCACAGTGCCGCATGCCTGAGTGCGGGAACTCCATTGAAAACTAGCCGGCGTAAATTGGCGGCGCGAGATCTTCATGACGATTGGCTGCAACAAAGCTCGGACAGATCGTTGTTCAAAAAGGACTCCGCTTTGTTCTTCGCGGTTGCAGGTCGACTATTCAAGTATGAGGTACTTGGAGAATGAGGAGATTCGGCGCGGATTAACGTGGATATAACGAATCTGAAAGAGTTGAATGCCCCGGGAAGTAACGCGGGACTTTTATAGTTTCATCTATCCGATTCGCGTTTATCCGCGCAAATCCGTCGGCAAATTCACTTGCTAAAGGCGTCTGCGCCCAGGAAGTTCTCGCGCACGTAGGTGACGGTGTCATGCAGCGTCTCGCCAGGATCGCGCGGGCGAAAACCCAATTCACGCGACGCCTTGGCGCAGTTGAGATACCAAAAGTACTGGGCCATTTCGATCGCGCCCGGCTCGACCGGTGAGGCCATGTCCCATTGCTTAAAGAAAGAATCGATCAACTGCGAACCGGTAATAGCGAGACGCGATGGCAAAGCGATCTTGGGCGCCGCTATCTTTGTCAGTCTTTCCAGCCGGCCGAAGAATTTGGAAAATGTCCAGTTGGCCGCGCCCAGCAAGTAGCGTTCACCGTGACGTCCTTTCTTCATGCCGGCGCGAAATGTTTTAGCCGCATCGCGCACATCAACAAAACTCAAACCGCCGGTCGGCACTGCGCCAATCTTCCGCGCTATAAAATCGAGCACCATCTTCGTTGAA
>DASQPM010000392.1:0-3651 GCA_035643935.1 Pyrinomonadaceae bacterium
TTTCTTCATACCGCGGGCGGGGTGGCGGCGCAGGCGTGATCGGAACCGGAATGGGACCAAGTTCGCGAAAAAAGACTGCTGAAATGACGCCAAGGTTTGCAGTCTGTCCCAGCTTCGCCCCGTACGAATCCTGTTCAGAAGTAAAATAAAAACGACGCGCGCGTTCAGAACTCATTTGCCAACCATTGATGCAAATCGTTCCGTACGGTTCGATCACCCACTTGCTCGCATGCCATGCGGTCGTGTGGCGCGCGTCGATTGTGTTCAAGCCATCGACGGAGAGGGCCACCGCCACACGGAACGGGAATGGGTTGCGAATCCTGACCTCATACTCACTTCCCTGAATGGCTTCGACGTAGCTTTTCCCGCGAGCGTAGTATTCGTCCAGCGGACGGCCTCCAACTAGTATCTCCAGATCGAAGTTTCTGGCGACCACATCTGATTGTGCGGCGCCCAGGACATTAACGGACGACGGTTCCATACCGGCATGCGCGAATAGCCCTCCCAGTCCAACAATCGCGGCCAGGCTCGCACAGCCGAATATCAACTCTTTTTTCATTGGTTATTCCTTTCCTCGAGAAAGAGTTCGCTGTTCAAGAACGAGCCAGCCTGGCGATGCTTGCAAACGGAGGGATACTTTTTTGAGAACTAAAAGGGTTTCGATGGTCTGGCAGAGGCCTCAGGCTGTTGAGTAAAAAAGCCGGTGACGCTACAATTACGCGCCAATCTTTGAGGCGCTCAATAGAAACTGTTTATTCTCATATTCGGCTTTTTAGGAGTAACAGATGGAATACGCACTGACCGCAACCAAAGACGAGGCACGCGCCGGCTCGTATTACGACAAGATTGCGGCTTTTTACGATCTTACTTTTAAGCTAAATGGCTATGGCCGTTCGCTGGATCAGTATTTTTCCAATTATCCATTACCGGTCTCGCGCGGCTCAAGAATTCTTGATGCCGGCTGCGGCACCGGCCTGTTAACGCTGGCCTTGCTGCGAAATCTGCGTTTCCCAGTCAACATCACAGCTCTGGATCTTTCCGCAACATCGATCAGCGCTGCAAAAAAAGCGCTTGCCGAGAGTTCCGGACGAACGCGCGATGTCACCTTCACCGAAGGTAACCTGCTGTCGCTTCCTTTTGCCGACAACTCGCTGGATTTAGTGGTGACGAGCGGCGCGCTTGAGTATGTGCCGCTCGGCGAAGGTATGGCTGAAATCGCGCGCGTAATCGCGCCGGGTGGACATATGCTTCATCTGCCCTGCCGGCCCACGCCGGCCAGCACATTCCTGGAAATCCTATTTCGCTTTAAGTCGCATCCGCGTCCGCAAATTCTTGCGGAGACTGAACGGCATTTCCGCATGATCCATGAGTATCGCTTTCCGCCATTGCACATCATTGGCTGGAGCAAGACCGCAATGTTGGCACAAAAGCGATAGTGTCATTCGCTCCACTCATTCCCGATAAGACGAATCCATTCGATCGAGTTTGCGCAGCAAACCCGGCCAGGTGAGTTGTGCGCCCTGACCAACTGTAACCGCTCCCAATTGAGCAGCGACACTGTGAAGTATTGGATCCGGCACCGGCAACAAGGCGCCACCACCCGCCTGAGCCAGAATCTGAATGCGACAAGCGCGCTCAAGCATGTACATCGACAGAAAAGCTTCGGCCGCACTTTTTCCAACCGTCAGAAGACCATGGTTCCTGAGAATCATTTCGCTTTTGTTGCCCAGGTCCGCTACCAGTCGTGATTTTTCATCTTCATTCAGCGCCAGGCCTTCGTAATCGTGATAAGCAAGCGACGAGAGCGCAAACAATGCTTGCTGAGAGATGGGCAGCAATCCTTCCGCTTGCGCGGAAACCGCGATGCCATAATCGGTATGCAGGTGAATGACGCACAACGCGTCTTCGCGCGCCGCATGCACCGCACTGTGAATGGTGAATCCAGCCGGATTAATGAAATATGGAGAGGGCATGGCGATCTCGCCGGCCAGGTTTATTTTGACCAAACTCGACGCTGTGATCTCTTCAAACATCATTCCGTAGGGATTGATCAGAAAATGATGTTCCGGGCCTGGTACACGCGCCGAAAGATGAGTGAAGATCAGATCGTCCCAACCATAATGCGCCACCAAACGGTAAGCTGCGGCGAGATCAACGCGCGCTTCCCATTCCTCTTTGGAAACCTGTTCGCGGATACTCGCCGGCTTTTGTGCAGTAGTCATTTTTGTCCTCTATTTTTCTGACTTCCGACCTCTGCCTTCAGTGCTTCTCCTTTTTCAGCATCACCGCCAAACTACAATTGAAATCAGACGGCAAATAAATCTCTGTTTGATAGTCGCGATAGCCAGGTGAAGATATTTTCAAGACGTACTGGCCCATTGGAATACTCTTCAAGTCGTATGAGCCATGCTCGTCTGTTTTCGCAGTGAAGACTTCGTGATTGAATTCGGTGTTGCCCCGCAGCTCGATGGTTGCATGCACTTTTTTCTCGCCGACCTCAAGATAGGAAAGGTCCTCGAAAGCAACATAACCGTGCACCGAGCCGCGTCCCGACTGGGCCATTGCTATCGCTCCACAAAAACCAGCCAACACAAGGAAGATTGTTGCGCGTGTGATTTTAGTTAGCGCAAGATTCATGGTTGTTTTCTGTCCTTCTCTTATTTGATGGGCGTCAGGCGAATGATGCGATCGTCATCGCTGGCCGGCGTCCCACGGCCATCACGGTTTGAGGTCGAGAAGTAGAGGTTGCCATCAGGCCCTTCGGCCACGTCACGAATGCGGCCATATTTTCCGGAAAGCAAATTCTCCTGACTAACAACCCGGCGGCCATCAAGGACGACGCGAATGATGCGCGTGCCTCGCAAGCAGCCGAAAAAGAAATTACCTTTGAATTGCGGAAAGGCTGAGCCGCGATAAAACATTCCACTGGCGGGTGCGCAAGCCGGTGTGTACTCAAGCAGCGGCGATTCAAGCCCGGCCCTGGTTTCGGTGTGATGAATCAGAGGCCAACCGTAGTTCTTACCTTTTTCGAGAATGTTTACTTCATCGCCGCCGCCTGGTCCATCAAAGCCACTTGGACCATGCTCGGTTTCGAAACAAAGATTCGAGCCGGGCTGAAAATCAATTCCCTGCCCATTCCGATTTCCATAGGTCCAAATCTCGGTACGCGCATTGGCCTGGCCCACAAAGGGATTGTCGGCAGGCACCGTGCCATCGTCGTTCAGTCTCAATGTTTTTCCGGCCAGAGAATCCAGTCGTTGCGCCAATTCACGTTCGGTCGCGTCTCCGGTAGTGATATAGAGTTTTCCGTCTGGTCCAAAGCGAAGACGGCAGCCGGCATGAAACTGTGCTGCGGGAATGTCTTCGATGATTACTCTTCGATCAACCAGGCCGGCGTCGCTTTCGCGGTAGCGCACCACGCGCACGCGTTGGCCATCGCCCTTGTAAGCGTAGGAAAGATAGAGCCAATGATTGGAAGCGAATTGCGGATGCAGGGCGACGCTCATCAAACCGCTTTCGCCGCTTGGCTCTACATCGGGAACCACAAAAAGCGGTTGCTGTTGAAGCTTTCCATTTTGGAAAACGCGAACCCGCCCGGGACGTTCGGTAAAAATCATACGGCCATCGGGCGCCCAAACAATCGACCAGGGC
>DASQPM010000393.1:0-2738 GCA_035643935.1 Pyrinomonadaceae bacterium
TTTGAAGTCTTGCCCGGCCAGTTTACGCGCAGCAGCGTTGCAGGGCAATGGTCAGGTCGCGCGTGCCGAATCTATCTGAAGAGCACGGCGGTCTATCTAATGAGATAGATTGTCGCTCCGTTTTCTTACCTCGCAAAGACGCCCAGCCAAACGGTTCAAGCGATTAAGTCGCGGAATAATTGATGTTACAAGAAACAGAATCAGGGCGACCAAGTGCGTACGACGAACGGCACGCGATTGGCATTAGATCAGCGCAAATGAAAAGAGAACTTCTTAAAGGATTCTCGTTGTTGGCGCTGATAATCATGTTGGCGCTGATGACCGCGGTGGCTTCGGTTAGTGCAAACGCGCCAACCGCTGAAGACGAATCCTACGCCTCAGTCGCTCGCTAACGAAAGGCGCTTCGAGTTCCCCACGCAACCGGCCGGCGGAATCTCACTCTCCGGCTGATCGTCGCAAACCAAATGGCAACCCAATGCCCCCGGGTTGCCTTTTTGGTTTTCGATTTCGTCCAAAGTCCAATGTCCAAAGTCCAAAGTCCGCAACGCCAAACAGACGTTGGACATTGGACTATCAGTACACAATCTTCCAGTTGTTATCCGGTTCGGTTGGAATTGTTTTGTGGCGCTCCATCCAGTCGATGATTAACTCGCGAATCTCAACATTCGAGCGATAGACCACCGGCGCGCCTTTGTACATGAGGTAACTACCGCCGCCATTCACGCGATAATTGTTAGTCGCCAGTCGCAGTTTTTGATTGGGAAGAAGCGACTTGCCCTGGAATTGAAGGTTCTCGATTCGCTGTCCGACCGGTTTTGCTATGTTCAAGTCGTAGGTCACGCCTTCGGCAATATCAAAATTGTAACTGGGCATCTTTTCGTCCACCAGATCGCGCGGCAGTTTTCCCGGCTCGTAAGGTCGAAAGTATTTTGCAGAATGCTCGAGCGCATCCCTCAACTGTTGACCCGTGACTTCCAGCACCACCAGCGTGTTGTCGTAAATGTAGAGCCCGGCGATATCGCGCACCGTCACTGGTCCTTTGGCGATGCGCGCTTTTTCGTTAAAGCTTGCAACCATCGACACGTTTGCGTTGCCTGCTTCCATCTGCACCCGCTGAATCAGATCCAGAATCGCCGTATCGCGGAAGGTTGCTTCAGCCGCCGTCAGCTCTGCAGTCGACTCGCCGATAGGACGCGACAGCCACGCCTGCGTCTCGCGGTCATAAGCTTCGCCGATTTTCAACAGTTCCGCGTCTGGTGCGACTTTGTCATCCACCGCAATCGTGCGCGCTGACCTTGCGTAAACACGCCACCGACTACCGTCGTTTTCCAGATAGAGATCAATACGCGCTAGATGCTTACCCCAATAGTCGGCCTGCAACAACTGGACACCATTGATAACGACAGAGGGCACGTCGCGATGTGTGTGGGCCATGAATATCAGATCAACGCCGGGCACTTGTCGCGCAATTGCTATCGCTTCATTTTCATTGGGCACTTGCCCTGGGTTTAGTTCTCCCGTCCGCAGATCCTCTTCGAGGCCCATGTGCATCGCAATCACAACAACGTCGGCGCGCTCTTTGCCGCGCAGTACCGGCAGCCACTTCTTCGCTTCGCTTAACGGATCTTTAAATTCCAGGCCCGCATAATTTGGCGCGTTTTCCCAGTTTGGAATTCCCGGTGTCGTCAAACCCAAAACGGCAATGCGTACGCCGGCTACTTCTTTAACAATGTAGGGCTGAAAGTGGGTATTAGTTGTGCCCTTATCGTAAGTGTTCGCCGACAACCAGGGAAACTTCGCTTCGCTGCGCGCCTTTTCCAGCACCTTCAAACCAAAGTTGTATTCATGATTGCCGACGGTCATGGCGTCATAGGCAAGCGCGTTCATGGCCAGCATCATGGGATCGGGCGGCGCGTTGTTTTTCTTGTTGTGGTAATACTCCAGCGGCGTGCCTTGAATCGTGTCGCCCGAATCGATCAGCATGACGTTTTCGTTTTCTTTGCGAATCTGCCGAATCAACGAAGCGATTTTCGCGAGGCCGCGATTGTCAGGTTTGTTGGTGTAGTAATCCGTTGGATAAAGGTTTCCATGCAGGTCGGTCGTGCCCAGGATTACGATCTGGATGCGCTTAGCGGAAACGCCATAACCCGACAACGGAAAACTCGCGACCAGTAACGCGACGACGAGCAATAACAAAGCTGGTGCGGTTGTTTTAGTTGACTTCATAGCTCACCCAAATATTCGTCCTGCCCTTTTGAATCATCATCCTGGCCTAGAGTTGTCACAGCATTTTCACTCATTCATTTGTTTCGCTTTTGGCAGCGAGAACAAAATGTCTTATTGTTTGTCTGTAAACGTTCTGCAGCAACAAGACGCGAGTCGAAAGAAAATCCGCATGGACAATCTCGTCGCTTCCAACATTCGACAGCGCCCCATTCGCACGCTGGTAAGCGTCGCGGGGGTGGCGCTGGGTGTTTGTTTGATAATGCTTTTTACCGGCCTGGCGCGCGGCATGTCCGATGACATGCAACGGCGCGCTTCGAATGTGCGCGCGGAAATAATTTTCACCCGGCCCGGTTCAATGCAACTAACAGCATCGACGGCAAACCTTAGCACGAAGTATGCTGACAGTCTGAAACAGATCGAGGGCGTGGAAGAAGTGCTGCCTGTTATTCGTTACGTCTCCCAGGGCGGGCGCGGTTTTGGCTTCGAGCAGATCGAAGGCGTCGAGTGGGAAC
>DASQPM010000394.1:0-2781 GCA_035643935.1 Pyrinomonadaceae bacterium
AAGATGTTTGAGTTGATGGGCGACGATGCTGCCAAGGCTGCGGCTGAAGCTCAGACAGTCATGACGCTGGAAACTTCATTGGCCCAGGCGTCAATGACGCGAGTTGAGTTGCGTGACCCGGAGCACATTTATCACCGCATGACCGTGGCCCAGGTTAGCGCGCTCGCGCCGGGCTTCGACTGGCCCGTCTACCTGCAAAGGATGGGTGTGCCGGCAAAAGCCGATGTCAATGTCGCAACGCCTGATTTCTTTAAGACAATGAACCAGCAATTGGCGTCGGTGCCGTTTGCGGATTGGCAGACCTACCTGCGCTGGCATTTGATCAATAACACTGCAGCAGCTCTGTCATCCAAGTTTGTTGACGAAGATTTCAACTTCAAAGGAAAGACACTGCAAGGGAACACCGAAAACCTGCCGCGCTGGAAGCGTTGCGTTGGTGGCACCGATCGCGTGTTGGGCGAAGCGCTGGGCGAAGTTTACGTGAAGAAAGCGTTCCCGCCCGCGGCTAAAGCGCGCGCACTGGAAATGGTGCGCAATCTTGAAGCAGCGCTGAAGAGCGACATCGGCACACTGAGCTGGATGGGCGATGCGACGCGCAAGCAAGCCATCGTCAAGCTCGAAGCGTTTCTGAATAAGATTGGGTATCCGGACAAATGGCGCGACTATTCGGCAATGCAGATCGATCGTGGCACTTACGTTAACAATCGTTTTCGCGCCAATGCATTTGAGAAGCGGCGCGACTTTAACAAAATCGGCAAGCCGGTGGATAGGACCGAATGGGGCATGTCACCGCCGACTGTAAACGCCTATTACAACCCGCAAATCAACGAGATCGTTTTCCCGGCGGGGATTTTGCAACCGCCTTACTTCGACGCTGAAGCCGACGACGCGCTCAACTATGGCGGCATGGGTGCGGTCATCGGTCACGAGATGACGCACGGTTTTGATGACGAAGGGCGGCAGTTTGATTCGACCGGCAATCTTTCCAACTGGTGGACCGACGCTGATATGAAAGCCTTTCAACAACGCGCGCAGTGTGTCATCGATCAGTTCAGCAGTTTTGAAGTGGAAAAGGGACTGAACGAAAACGGCAAGCTGGTGGTTGGTGAATCGATTGCCGATCTTGGCGGACTGGTAGTTGCTTATGCCGCATTCCAGAAAGCGATGGAAAGCAAGCCGCGCCTCACGATCGACGGCTTCACGCCGGAGCAGCGATTTTTCCTTGGCTATGCGCGTGGGTGGGCGACCAGCACGCGGCCAGAGTTTGCACGGTTGCTGGTTAACGTCGATCCGCATCCGTTGCCGAAGTTCCGCGTGAATGGACCACTGTCAAACATGCCGCAATTTGCGGCAGCATTTCAGTGCAAGACCGGCGACGCAATGGTGCGCGCTGAAAAAGACCGTTGCCAGATTTGGTAATAGTCAAAAAATAGCACAGAGAGAAGAAACCGCAAGACGCCGGTCCTCCACGCGCCCTTGTAGTTGGCCAACATGAGCATAGATAATGCGCAATCATTTCTAACAGGAGCTCCACCATGACTTTCCCTAAACGTCTCTACAATTCTTCCTTCGCAGTAACTCTAATCTTGATCGCAGCGCAGTACGCCTTGGCGCAAACAACCGTGCGTTTGCCGCGTCCGAGTCAGAAGGCGACCGTGATGCAGACAATTGGCGTCACGGACGTGACCATCACCTACAGTCGGCCCGGCGTCAAAGGCCGCAGAATTTGGGGCGACCCGGTTGCATCTCAAGCGGGCACAAAAGGCGAGGCCACCCTCGACGACCAAAATGTACGTCCAAAAGACGCGCCGATTGTGCCGTGGGGTCACGTCTGGCGTACCGGCGCCAACGAAGCAACTCAGTTTGTGATTACGGATGATGTCTTGATTAATGGACAGAAACTTCCGGGAGGAAGTTATAGCCTGCATACCATTCCGACCAAAGACGAATGGACCATCGTCTTCAACGGCACTGCCAATCAGTGGGGCAGCTTCAACTACGATCCCGCCAAAGATACTTTGCGCGTGAAAGTGAAGCCGCAGTGGGTCAGTGACAATCAGGAGTGGCTGGAGTATTCGTTTCCGGTAGTGACCCCAAACTCGGCGCAGGTTCTGATTCGCTGGGAAAAAGTTGCGGTGCCTTTCACTGTTGAGGTGCCAAACGTCGAAGCCGTCTGGCGCGCGAAAGTTGATGCAGCCATTGCGGCGGATCCCAGTAATGAAGTAATCCCGCTCCAGGTTGCGAATGCTTACGTCGGCGACGACAAGTGGGACGAAGCGTTAAAGTGGATTGACCAATCAATTAAGGTTAAACAAACATTCCGGAACATGTCGGCCAAGGCACAGATTCTCTATCTCGCAGGTCGCAAGGATGAAGCGTTCGCGTTAGCAGATCAGGCGATCGCCAAAGGTAAGGCAGACAAAGTCGACACGGCTAATTTCGAGAAACGCGTTGCCAGTTGGAAAGCAGCCAAGATGTGAGCAGTCTCGTTTGCCTTTAACAATTTTTATTTCCGTAGGGCAGGGCTTGTTTCTGCCCCTATTTTTTTGGCGCTAACAACCGGATGGCTATTCCGCTCGGGTTCGTTCATCCAAAAGCGTTCGGCAATGACAAGATTTTTAGGCTAAAATTCCCATCATGAAAAATTCAAACCCCTTAATGCTTACTCGCGCCTTAACATTCTTACTCATTATTGTCTTTGCTGCTTCTCCCGTCTGGGCCACTTGCGGCGGCGGTGGTGGCGGCGGCGTTGGCGGCACGTCCGGCGGATCCGGCGGTGGG
>DASQPM010000395.1:0-7999 GCA_035643935.1 Pyrinomonadaceae bacterium
GCAATTTCTGAATGTCACGGAAGAGCGTCTGTGGCGCCGGAGTAGTGAGGAACGTCAAGTAATGATAGAGCGATATTTCGTCAAGCCCGGGCGCAACGGCCGGATGTCGCAGGATGGCCTTGATTTCTGAAGCGAAGATAAAACGTCCGTCCCGATGATGAAAGTAGAACGGCTTGACCCCGATGCGATCGCGAGCGACTACAAGCTGCTCGCGGTCCGCATCCCATAAGGCTATCGCAAAGTCGCCTTCAATCTCGTTGACGAAATCGAGGCCGCGCTCTTCGTAGAGGTGAAGAATGGTTTCCGAGTCGGTCAGCGAAGCATAGTGGTGGCCGCGCTGCTCGAGTCCTTTACGAAGATCGCCGTGGTTGTAAATCTCGCCGTTGAAAACCAGCCAGACGCTTTTCGTGCAACCATGCATCGGCTGGTTTCCGGCCGGCGAAAGATCGATGATCGAGAGACGGCGAAAACCAAGACCGCCTCGTTCATGGTCAAAAAGCAACGATCCTTCATCATCAGGCCCGCGATGCCGCATTTCGTCGCGCATGCGCTCAATGAGCGAGAGTTCAACCCGCCCTTCGCTTGCGCCGTATTCCCAGATGCCGCAGATGCCACACATAAACAGAGGTCAGGAGTCAGAGATCAGAAGTCAAATACAGGAAATGAGTCCAACATCTAACGTCGCATGTCCAAAGTCTTTGTGAACTCCGGACGTTGGACTTTGGACGTCGGACTTTGGACAAGGCTCAGCCGCTCTTGTGGATCCTCGCCAGCGCATACGGGCACGATCGCCCAGCGAAGTTTACAAGGCACACTGCTTCTGATTGTCCAGCAGGCTGAAAAAGATTCCAGCTTAGAACCATAATGACGCGAAGTGAACTGCGATTCGAGTTCCGCGGCTTGATCAAAATCAAGCGAACGAACAATCAGACCTGCCCCGCTCAGCCCGTCGCGCGCGATGACGCTATTGTTGTCGAAAAGTCCTACGTCGAGTCCGGCAGCGAAATGAAATCGCGCGGCAATGCTATGTTCACCGCGGCCGAGAATCTCGTCTTCAATTAACCACCAACGTTCCGGCTTGTAAAAGGTAATTGTACGTCGATGTTTTACCGGTGCAGACAGGCGCTCGTAGCCCGAATGCTCAGCGACAACCCGATCGCGTTCAGCCGTGCTCTCGCATGACAAGACGCGCGCGCTCGCTTGGTCTCCAATAACAAACGGTGCATCTTCACGAATTGTATTCTGCTCCACGTCGTCAATCTTTACGGTTGAGTGATACGCGGTCGATCGAAATAGATGTCGCTCGTGCAGATTAGCCGTGTAAACATACGAGCCGGGATCGATGATGAAGGCGCGGCCCCCGGCGGAAACCTCAATGCTTAGCACGTCGTTATGCCGGTGCGAAGCTGGTCTCTTTTTTCGCGTACCGTTTGCATTGAATAGCAAGTACAGATCTTCGTACTGCAGAATATAAATGCCCGCATCGGGAAATGGCTGCGATGAAACTTCTGTAGATGAAGTTGCAAGCTGTTCATAGTTTTGCAGACCTTCCCTTCCCAAAATCCACAAGAGTTCAGGCGGCGTTTTCAGCCCCGCTAATTTGAATTGTGAATCCTGGAAAACGGCCGCACCCAGCGCCAGCAGATACGCGTGATCGTCCGCGCTGTGCGGAATCAGCGGTAACACCTGGCCGCCGTCGCTGTCGCCAATCAGCGGCGCGGCGCCGTCTGGTCGCAGGATGGCCTTCAGGTAAACCAGCATCGCGTACAATTTGCGCCAATACTTCTCCGCGATTGGAATCCCATTCGCGCGACAAAGGATGAATGAGTAGAGCAATAATTCCAGGACGAAACGGTGATAACCAGTCGAGCCTTCGTAGTCAGCGCCATCAGGCAGGATTTGCTTGTCCATCTCGCGCAGCATTTCGGCCAGCGCCCATGCGCGCCACTCCTGCGCGGCGCCCAATTCCGGCAGCATTATGCCAAGCCATAACAGACCCGCAACGTCGGACAAATAGTGGTTGCTGGTGGCGACGTAAGAAAACTCGAGGTTGCGTTTGATGTGAGCGCCGTGTTGGTCAAACATTCGCAGTAACAACGCCAGTCGCGCTTCGTCCAGGCCTGGCGAACCTCGGAAGAGCGAGAACGCCCCGAGCAAATTCATGGATCGCAGTGCAACTTCCATTGCGCATGACCAGTTTGCGCCGCGCCCGAGCGGATTCTGTTCGTGCCAACTTTCCACGTGAGCAAAGAACTCGCCCGCAAATTGTTCTTCTTTGGTCAACGCATATGCGCGGCCCAAAGTGACAAGGTGGCCCAGGCGATTGAGTTCCCACAACACCCGTATGTCCGAGCCGTCGTTGTGCCACAAGGAAATATCCGCGTGATAGTCGAGCGGCCAGATTCTGCCGGAAAGTGGATCGCGCAGCCAGTTGATCGGATTTCCAAAATTCTTCAATCCAAAACCCATCAAGGGCCGGCGTTTGTCCTTCGTGATTTGCCAAGCCGCTTCGATCGGTTGCCGTGTATCGTCAGGAAAAACATTCCGAGTCTCCGCCCCGATAGCTGGTGAGATTTCAAAACCGGGCAGAAAACTGGGCGTGTCGCGAGCTCGAAAATGTTTGAGCAGATCGGATGAAGAGAGTTTTTGAAATTCCGGCAGTAAGCGCGCGGGTTGAGCCGCGAGATCTGCGAGCAACGCCCGCTCGCGCCGACCTGCAGCCGTTGCGCGCCCGCGACGAAAACCCTCGCGCATTGCCTGCGTGAAACTTATGTTACCGCCCAACACGGCGCGGATGCCTTTCGCGACAGTTGGACGAGAAGACTTGTTGGGACGCTCGGCAGAGTTTGACAATTTTGCGGGCTGCTTTCGATCTAAGTTAACGCTGGTGTTGGCAAATCGTCACAGCGCCGCAAGTATGCGCTCCGCCGTATGTCCATCCCAGAGCGGAATGCTAACAGGTTCTCGCCGCGTTTCAGCAAGCGCGGCAGACGCCGCCGCAATAATCCGGGCCGTATCGGTCCCCACGATTTTGTTTGTCCCCAGCGTCACGGTAATCGGGCGTTCAGTGTTTTCGCGCAAAGTGAGACAGGGAATACCGAGCTGCGTAGTCTCTTCCTGAATACCACCCGAATCCGTCAACAGCAAACGCGCGTTGCTGTAGAGACTAAGAAAATCCAGATACCCGAGGGGTTCGATCAAACGCAAGCCTTTCATCTTCTCGATTCGTTCGGACAAACCAAGGGTGGCAATTGTTTTCTGCGTCCGGGGATGCACTGGAAAAACCACTGGTAGTTTTTCAGTGATGGTTTCGAGTGCCGCGAGAATTCTGCCGAACACGACAGGGTCATCAACGTTTGCCGGACGGTGTAAGGTCAACACAGCGTAACTTTTTTCAATCAAACCCAATTGATCCCTGATTGGCGATTGGCGCGAACGTTCCAAATGCCGGTAGAGCGAATCAATCATCACGTTTCCCACGAAACGTATTCGCTCAGGCGCAATGCCCTCCGCGCGCAGGTTATCATCGGCGTCCGCGGATGGAGTGAACAAAAGATCAGCAATGCGATCTGTTTCCACGCGATTCGCTTCTTCCGGCATGGACGCGTCATAGCTGCGCAAGCCGGCTTCGACGTGCGCGACTTTGGTCGCTAATTTCTTTGCCGCCCGCGCACCGGCAAGCGTGGAATTAACGTCACCTACTACGATCACCCAATCAGGCTGTTCCCTGGCGATGATGGGTTCGAAACGCTCGGCGACCGCGGCTATCTGTTCTTCGCGGGGCGCCGAACCAACTCCAAGATGAATATCAGGTTCAGGAAGATCGAGGTCGCGAAAAAAGGTGTCAGACATGTCGGCGTCGTAATGCTGGCCCGTATGAACGAGAAGCGGCGTAAACTCTCGCTTACGCCGCTTCATCGCTTCCATTATTGGCGCGACCTTCATAAAGTTAGGCCGCGCGCCCACAACGTTGATTACTTTGAGCATAAAACTGTCAGTAGTCAGTAGTCAGTCGTCTGTGGCATTCGCAACGGACCACTAACAACTGAGGACTGACAGCTCATTACAAGCGAATTATCCGCGCACTGCTTTCCCGCCGCACGTCTCCGTTTAAAGCGTTACGCGTGTCAACTATCAATGAAGCCAACTGCGTGACGCGGCCATAATCGACTTCACTGTGATCCGTAACAATGATCACGCAATCCGAGTCGCGCAACTCGGCATCTGTCAACTCCGCGGAAGTAAGCGGTTCGCCACTTGCTTCGATGTGTGCGTCGTCAAATCTAATTTCATTAACAAACGGATCGTGATAGCGCACGTCGGCGCCTTTTGCACGCAGCCGATCGATGATGGACAGTGCCGGACTCTCGCGTACGTCGTCGATGTCTTTCTTGTAGGCGACACCTAACAACAGTATGCGCGAACCCTTCATCGACTTTCTTTCGTCGTTCAAGCCGTCGGCAACCAGTTGGACCACGTGTTCAGGCATGCGCGAATTAACTTCCTCGGCCAAACCGATGAAGCGCGAATCGAATCCGTGCTGGCGCGCCTTCCACGACAGGTAATGCGGATCCAACGGAATGCAATGCCCGCCAATTCCCGGCCCCGGATAAAAGGCCATGAAGCCGAACGGCTTAGTCGCGGCGGCCCGAATCACTTCCCAGGTGTCGATATTCAATGCATAGCAAAGCCGCGCCATTTCGTTTGCCATGCCGATGTTTACTGCCCGAAAAGTATTTTCCAACAGCTTGGCAGTTTCGGCGACGCGGGCAGAACTTACCGCGTGCACTTCTTTTACAATCTGCGCATAAAGAAAAGCGGCCCCGTCCGTTGAATCCGGCGTGACGCCGCCGACGACTTTCGGAATGTTGTGCGTTTGAAATTGCGGGTTACCCGGATCGACTCGTTCAGGCGAAAACGCGAGCAGAAAATCCTCGTCAAGTTTCAGTCCGGTCTCTTCAAACATGGGCAACAGCACTTCATCGGTGGTGCCAGGGTAGGTCGTCGACTCAAGGATGATCAGTTGTCCGTGATGCAGCCGTTGTTTGATTTCTTCAGCAGCAGCGAGAATGTAAGAAACGTCCGGCTCCTTGGTCTTGCGCAAAGGCGTTGGCACGCAAATGATGACGGCGTCGCAACCCTTAAGTTGATCAAAGTCAGTCGTAGCGCTGAGACGCTTGCCGTCGACCAGTTCCTTAACGACCGATCCGGGCACATCACCGATGTATGAATCCCCCGCATTGATCCGCGCGGCTTTGCCGGCGTCAACTTCGAAGCCAATCGCCTGAAATCCCGCGCGCGCAAACTCAGTGAGCAGTGGCAAGCCAACGTAGCCCAGACCCACCACGCCAACGCGCGCACGCTTCGCTTTTATCAACGCAATTATTTGTTCCTTGACCATGTAATCAATTTTTCCTCTGCGACCCGTGGATCTTATGCGCAAATAGTTCCGTGGCGACCCGACACGGCTGCGCTTATTTCACTCTTAATTCTTAAGACTATTGCTCAGCCAGTTGAAGGGTTTATCAATATTGAAATAGTAAATGACGTTCTGATTGTTCTTTGGATCCGTCACTGTCATTTGGTCGTAATGATGGGCCTTGTCTTCGATCAGCGACTGAGCAATCGGCCGCAGACCCATAAAATTAAAGAGCGCATATTCTTCATCGGTTGAGATCACGATGAAAGCTGTTTCAACTGTCTTCCCGTCGCCGGAATCACTAATGGACTTTAGTAATTTCTGGAAAACATTCTTGTGATAGTCAGCTCTTTCCGCGTGTCCAAGCTCTCGATGTGCAACATAAGCACCAAAGTGCGCGTTGATATCCAGGTAGTTGGCAACGAGAATCTTTTCGCTTGAGGCTAGAGCTTTCTCATACTCCTCCGTCTTCAAGGCGGCAAACATCGCTTTTCGCGCTGCAATCTCACCGCCGTAGGGGCTGTATTGCTTTGTCTCGGTGTAAGCCAAACGCAACTCCCGAAAGTTAACTGCCACATCCTGGCTCTTCACGCGAGCAAGCAGATCTTCGTAAGAAACTTTCTCGGCCGGGTGCTGAGCTGCAACAACGGTTTGAAGCGAAAGCAGGCAGAAAACGATGAGCGCGGATTTTATCAACATATCAGGGGACGTTCCGGAACCCGGGGCAAACAATCTGAAAACCCTCTTGCGATTCAATCTCAGCAAGACTATTTGAGCGTTGCGAGCAGTGTCAAGCCAGCTTTTTCTTGACACTGAGCCATTAACACAACTATACCCACACAAATTCATGAGCGCAGCGGCTGCCAATTCTTCCCCGAAACTCGTCCGCGGCCTGGGTCTGCTCGACGCCAGCATGATTGTCGTCGGCTCAATGATTGGCTCGGGAATTTTCATCACCTCGGCCGAGTCGGCGCGGCTGGTAGCATCGCCCGGCTGGTTGCTGACGGCGTGGGCGCTGGCTGGTCTGCTCACCATCACGGGCGCCCTCTGCTGCGCCGAGCTGGCGGCGATGATGCCGCATGCGGGTGGACAGTACGTCTTTCTGCGCGAAGCATATGGACCAGCGGCAGGATTTCTTTTCGGCTGGTCACTATTGCTGGTCATTCAGACGGGCACCATTGCTGCTGTGGCAGTTGCTTTTGCGCGCTTCATGGGCGTCCTCGCGCCACAGATTTCAGAATCAAATTACATCGTTGCGCCAGTTCATCTCTTCGGCAGTTACGCCATCAGCCTTTCAACGGCGCAACTGGTCGCGATCATTCTGATTCTGCTGTTGACTGCGACCAACACGCGCGGTCTCAAGACCGGCAAACTCATTCAGAATACTTTTACCTTGACGAAGACCGCGGCGTTGGCTGGTCTTATTCTGGTTGGTTTGTTGTTGGGTTGGAACAGTCAGAGCGCTGCTTACACTTCCAGCTGGTGGCATCCCGCAGCGAATGGCTGGAATCCGCAAATGGTTCAGCCCGGCCTGACAGCAACCGGCACCAGCGCGTTGCTAATGTTGTTAGGTCTGGCGATGGTTGGTCCACTGTTTGCGCAGTCGGCTTGGAACAATGTCACGTTTACTGGTAGCGAAATCCGCGATCCCGGACGCAACTTGCCGCGCGCTTTATTAATAGGCTGCCTCGCGGTCGTTGCTCTTTATCTGCTCGCCAACGTTGCGTACATCGTGACGCTGCCGTTGGCCACAATTCAAAAGCCGCCGAACAGTGTTGCAACCGCCACGATGCAGGAGGTTTTTCAGCGGCCGGGCACGATCCTGATGGCCGTGGCGATTATGATCTCGACGTTCGGTTGCAACAATGGCCTGATTCTCGCCGGCGCGCGCGTGTATTACGCAATGGCCCGTGACCGGTTGTTTTTCTCGCGCATTGCTGTTCTCAACCCTCGACATGTGCCGGCAATCGCCTTAATCGTGCAAGGCATTTGGGCATCACTGCTAACGCTGCCGCGCACCATCTCTACTTCCACGAACACACCAACCGGCGCAATTACTGTGAGCTACGGCAACGTTTACACCCAACTGCTTGAATACATCGTTTCCGCAGATTTGGTTTTTTATGCCCTGATGGTGGGGGCCGTGATCGTCATGCGCCGCAAATCTCCGGCGCATGAGCGACCGTATCGCACGTTCGGGTACCCGCTTGTGCCGCTGATCTACATTTCGCTCGCGTTGTTGCTGGTGATCGACCTGGCCCTGTTGAAGGCACAGACATCCGGCATTGGCTATCTATTAGTTCTCACGGGAATTCCGATCTACTTCATCTGGCGGCGACGAAGTGAAGGGTGAAGAGTGAAAAGTGAAAAGTAAGACCTTCTCGCTCTTCACTCTTCACTATCACTTGACCCACTCGTCGGCAATTTCTGTTTCCACTCTTACCGGCACGGTCTTCACAAACTCCTCACCGGCGACGCGCATTGTTCGCTCCACTTTTTCCGCAATCTCTTCGGCTTCATCCGCGTCCGCTTCAACCACAATCTCGTCATGAATAATGTTGACGATCTGCGCGTTTGTAC
>DASQPM010000396.1:0-6357 GCA_035643935.1 Pyrinomonadaceae bacterium
CAGGTGGGCAAGGACGGCGTAGTCACAGTCGAGGAAGCAAGAACGCTGCAAACCGAGCTGGAGATTGTCGAAGGAATGCAGTTTGACCGTGGATACTTATCGCCATATTTCGTTACCAACGCCGAGCGCATGGAAGCTGTGCTCGAGGAGCCACTAATTCTCTTGCACGAAAAGAAAATTTCCGCCATGCGCGACTTGCTCCCGATTCTGGAGCAGGCCGCGGGCAGTGGCCGGCCCCTCTTGATAGTTGCCGAAGATATCGACGGCGACGCGCTGGCGACGCTGGTCGTTAACAAATTACGCGGCACGATAAAAGTCTGCGCGGTTAAAGCACCGGCATTTGGCGATCGGCGTAAAGCGATTCTTGAGGACCTCGCAATTCTGACCGGCGCGCGCGTGATCACTGAAGACTTGGGCGTGAAGCTCGAAAGCGTGCAGTTGGCGGACCTCGGTTCCGCGAAGCGCGTGATCGTCGACAAAGACACCACCACCGTCGTTGAAGGCGGCGGCGATCGGAAAGCAATTCAAGGCCGCGTAGCAACCATTCGCAAGCAGATTGAGGACACCACTTCCGACTACGATCGCGAGAAGTTGCAGGAACGTCTGGCCAAACTTGCGGGCGGCGTGGCGGTAGTAAAAGTTGGCGCGCCTACCGAAACGGCAATGAAAGAAATCAAGATGCGCGTGGAAGATGCGCTCAATGCGACCAAGGCAGCGGCCCAGGAAGGAACAGTAGTAGGTGGTGGCATCGCATTACTGCGCGCAGCAAAAGCGCTCGACAACCTTTCGAGCGACGAGCTTGATGTGCAAACCGGAATTAACCTTGTGCGCCGTGCACTCGAGGAACCATTGCGACGCATCGCCGAAAACGCCGGACTCGATGGCGCCGTCGTGGTGGGCAAAGTTGAAGAGTTGAAAGGCAACCGAGGATTCAACGCAGCCACCGGGGCGTATGAAGATCTTGTCGCCGCGGGCATTATCGACCCTACCAAGGTGGTGCGCACCGCGCTCCAGAACGCGGCGTCGATTGCCGGATTGTTACTGACCACTGACGCTGCCATTACCGACGCGCCTGAACCGAAGAAAGGTGCGCCGCAAATGCCGGGTGGCGGTGAAGATTACGACTATTAGCGGAACGCAGCGGACGGGGAATATTGACGCAGTTTGCGGCATTTTTTGGAAAAGCTTTCCAGATGGCCGCAGATTTGCAGGAACTATTCGGGGAAGAAATCTTATTGCATTGAAACGCAACGGCGAATATGCTCGGAACATCTAACCGCCGGGGAAGGGCGGTTTTTGCAGTTCCCGTTTTGAAAAAAGGAGACCCGCCGTCACGAAATAGTGCACGAGGTTTTCTTTTGGGAAGTACAGGTTAAGAAAATGGTTGATCTGGGTTCGTATAAAGACAAATTTGGCGACAGTGGCCAACGCATATTGGAGTATGCGCTGAACGAGTCGCGACAGCGGGATCAGAATTTTGTGGCGGTCGAGCACATTCTTCATGCGCTGATGCATGAGGAGCCCGACATGTTCAATTCCACGATGCGTGAACTGTCGCTGGATCCGGTAAGCGTAAAGATCGCCCTCGATAAGCGGCTCGATACCAGCCGGCAGCAGCATGTTGGTAAGGGCTTCCGAATTTCTCCTGACACTACCGACCTTTTCAAGCGGGCGATGGAACGCGCGCGCGCCCAGGGTCGCAAGACAATCGAAGCGACAGACATCTTTTCGGCGCTCACAAATCATGACAGTCTTTTCGTTGAAGTGTTGCTCAGCCTGGGAGCGACGCCGGATGCAGTGGCTGAAAATGTTCAGGCGCAAGTGCAGAAGCGCGAACACGAAGAGGAGCAGTATCGCAAGAAATTCGATCTGCCGCCTTACTTGAAACATTTTGGAGTTTCACTTAATCGCCTGGCGCGTGCGGACAAGATTGCGCCTACCATTGGCCGCGAAAAAGAAATTCAGCAGATCGTTGAAATTCTGTGCCATCGTGAACGCGCAAACTCGCCCATGCTGGTTGGCGAACCCGGCGTCGGCAAGACTGCTGTCGTTGAGGGCTTGGCGCGGATGATTGAGTTAGAGCCCGAGAAAGTTCCCGCGCGTTTGCGTGGTGCGCACGTAGTGCAACTGCAAATGGGCGGCCTGGTTGCCGGCACGATGTTGCGCGGCATGTTTGAAGAAAGAATCAAGGGCATCATTGACGAAGTTAAAGAGAAGGACAATCTAATTCTTTTCATCGACGAGGCACACACCATCATTGGCGCGGGCGCGGCGCTGGGCACTTCTTCCGATGCGGCCAACATGTTCAAGTCGGCGCTGGCGCGGGGCGACATGCGCATCATTGGCGCTACTACGAGTTCGGAATACAAGGAATACATCGGCGAAGACGAAGCGCTGGCGCGCCGTTTCCGGTTGGTGAAGGTCGTGGAACCTTCGATCAGCGAGACGCGCGAAATTCTTCTTGGGCTGCGGCCGCGCCTGGAAAGAAACTATTCGGTCAAGATTTCCGACGACGCTATCAATACAGCGTTGGAGATGGCGCCCAAGTACATACGCAACCTGCACCTGCCGGACAAAGCGATTGGCTGGCTCGATACGGCTGCGGTGAAAGTAGAAATTAATGAACCGCAAACGATGGTCGTCAAGCCCGAGCACGTGATCGAGGTCATTTCACAGGAGTCGCGTATTCCGCGCGACATGATCTTCCGCGATACCAGCGAGCGCTTCTCAATGACGGAAGCGATGCTCTCGCAACGCGTCATCGGCCAGAAAGCGGCCATCAAAGCAGTGGCGCAGCGACTGCGATTGAATAAAGGGCCGCTGAAAGAGTCGCATTACAAACCAGACGGCGTTTTGCTCTTCCTTGGTCCAACCGGCGTTGGCAAGACCGAATTGGCCAAAGCGGTTGCCGAATTCATGTTTGGCGACGAAGAGAAGATGGTGCGCATTGATATGTCGGAATACAGCGACGGCACCGTCAGCATCGAAAAACTTATCGGCATGCCGCGCGGTATTGTTGGTTCCGAGCGCGGCGGCATTCTGACTGAACAATTGCGCGAAAATCCGTACACCGTGCTGTTGCTCGATGAAGTGGAAAAGGCTTCTCCTTATTTGATGAACCTGTTCCTGCAAGCTTTCGACGAAGGCTGGTTGACGGACGGGCGCGGCAAGAAGGTGTATCTGTCAGACGCGATCGTAATCATGACTTCGAATCTTGGTTCGGAAAGCTTCAAGAAGTTTGAGAAGCCATTGGGATTCGGCACCAAGACAGCGAGCGATTTTCGCATCGTCAAAAACGAAGTGATGAAGGCCGCGGAGCAACGCTTCTCGCCCGAGTTTCGCAATCGCATTGACGAAATCATTGTGTTTGCGCCATTGACCATGGACGAAGTGCGGCAGATCGCTGAGCTTTACGTGACCAGACTGCAGCGTCAGATGCAGCGGCAGGGCAAGGAGGTCAGCGTCACCGCTGAAGCGCTCAACTTTTTGACGGAAAAAGGCTTCAACACCAAGTATGGCGCGCGCTTCCTAAAGCGGCACATTGACGAGAAAGTGAAGTTGCCGCTCACCGCGATGTGGAAGACGGCGACGAATTTCGTAGTCGACCTGGAAGATGGCGACACCGTGGTTAAGCCGGTCGCCGGCACAAACGCTAATCTCAACTGATCCTTAGTTTGTTTTTCGGGAACTAAACAAGGGCTTCAAGGTTATTGATTGGAGCCCTTTTTCTATGACCGATGTCTTAGATTTCGAACATGATTTACACCTTGCCTCGTTACAGCATTGTGGCGCTGACCCTTTTACTCCTCCTCTGTGCGTCAGCTTCGTTTGCGCAACAAAGTGTTCCGCCGAAACCCTCTGATGATGCAAAGGCAGAGGCTATCATCAATCACGCCATCGAAGTGCTTGGCGGCAGCGCTTATCTCAATGTCAAGACTACGGTCGGTCGCGGTTTCTTCACGGCTTTTCAGGACGGCATGTCGCAACTCCCAGCCCGCTTTATCGATTACATTTCTTATCCCGACCACGAGCGTACTGAGTTTGTCAGCCTGGGCATTCGCGTGATTCAAACAAACGCCGGCGAAACCGGCTGGTTGTTTGACGGCGCCACAAAAACTCTGAGCGATATGAAGGCGCCGCAGATCGCGGAGTTTAAGCGCAGCATGCGCACCAGCGTTGAAAATCTTTTGCGGGGCTGGTGGCGAAAAGAAGGCGCGACGGTCAGCTATGCGGGCCGGCGCGAAGCAGGAGTTGGCAAACGGAACGAAACTGTTCGGTTAACTTATCCTGATGGTTACTGGATTGAGTATGAGTTTGGCGCGAAGGACGGTTTGCCGGCGAAGGTTATTTACAAACGCACGCGAAAGAAAGCCGATACTGACGAAACTGAAGAGATTAGCGAAGAGGATCGTCTCGGCAAACCAATTACGGTCCAGGGAATAACTGCGCCGTGGGTCGTCGACCACTACAGCAATGGCGTGCAGACCAGTCGTATAAGTTATGAGTCACTTGAGTACAATCAACCGCTCCCCGATTCGCTATTCGTAAAACCTGCAAACATCAAAGCCCTGAAGTGAATATGTAAAATTGCGGCTTTGCCGCCGCACAGTGCGGAAAGGCTTCGCCTTTCCGTAAGCTATTTTATTGATTCTAAGGCTGCGCCTTGAATATTGAAGGCGTAGCCTTCAAGGGCATTCTAGGGGCGGACCGGAAAGCCATAGGCTTTCCGCACTGTGCGGCGGCTGAGCCGCATGAGGCTTTCAGCAAATGAAGTCTAAGCTTCGGCTGGTGTTAATAATCCTTTCGCTGCTTTTTTGTGGCATCGGCCCCAGTTTGATTGCCCAGAACAACCAAGAGGACGACGACGTTATTCGCGTCGAAACCGACGTCACCAATCTTCCGTTCACTGCCAGTGACAAGAACAATCGCTTTGTCACGACGCTGCAACAGTCCGACATTCGCGTGCGTGAAGACGGCGTCGAGCAACAACTCTTCACTTTTCAACGGGAAACCGATCGGCCGTTGTCCATCGCATTTCTGATCGATATCAGTCAATCCGAAGAGCGCACTCTGCCGGAAGAAAAACGCGCCGCGCGCGCGTTTATCGAGAGCGTAATTCAGTCAAAGAAAGATCAGGCGGCGATCATTCCTTTCACCGGTTCGGCGTTTCTGGAACAGGGATTAACGCGCGATGTGTTTGCAATTTACCGCGCGCTCGAGCGGGTTGACGTAGCGCAACCTTCGTATCTGGGTTCGGGCCGGCCGTTGACTGGAATAACTTCTGGGCCGGGAATGAAGCGGCCCCCGCAAGAGGGCTCGACCGCAATCTGGGAAGCGATCGCGCTGACTGCAAGTGAAGTGCTGGCCAAAAGCCCGGTGCAAAGACGCCGCGCGATTATTTTATTGACCGATGGACGAGACACGACGAGCCGCCTGAAGGCGAGTGAAGCTATCGATGGCGCGCTGGATGCGGAAACAGTCATCTATGCTATTGGCATTGGCGACAGCAAGTATGAAGGCGTCGATCGTGACACGCTGCGCGGCATCGCCGAACGCACCGGCGGGCGCGCGTTCTTTCCGAAAAAAGATGTTGATTTGAAAAGTGTCTTCACTGAGATCGAGCAGGAGCTGCGTACACAGTACTTGATTGCCTATTCGTCGACGAACAAGAACCGCAACGGCGCCTACCGGCAAATACGGATCGAAGTCACCAATCCGTTGCTGCAAGCAGAGCAACTCAAACTCCGCTACCGCCCGGGTTATTTCGCGAAGCCGCTGTCTAAGTAGTTGTTGCCAAAATCAAAAAAGAGATTCGCGGCAAAGTGGTCCACGCGATAAATGAGCGTTTGATTCGACAAGTGTTAAGCAGTGAGCGGTGAACCGCGAGCGGCGCCCTGCCCACAAGCGCGCCATCCACAGCTCACCGCCCACTGTTTCGTGGACAAACAATTTGGACTGCGACGGCTTGACGCCGCTATCTTGTTACCAGTGCGACCTGTTTCAAGAAAACAGTCGACTCATTCCCGCAGTCCAAAGCGGCGTCAAGCCGCCGCACTCCAAAGCGGCGTCAAGCCGCCGCAGTCCAAAAGCGGCGTCAAGCCGCCGCACTCCAGAGAGCGGCGTCAAGCCAGTCCAAAGTTAATTCCGGTGCGTGCCAATCCTTCTTTCCACCAGGCGCTCGACTTCAAGCGGCACGCCATCTGCTTTTGCTTTGCGAATAAAGTCGCCGTCGATTTTGAAAATCTTCAGCTGCACCAGGTCCTCGACCGAAGGATTCACAATCCCCTCGCTGCGAACGGCGGCGATGAATTCCGGCGTCACTTTGAAAATGCGCATTTGCACGAGACTCTCAAACGA
>DASQPM010000397.1:0-16059 GCA_035643935.1 Pyrinomonadaceae bacterium
TAAACCTCGACGATGCCGCGGCCGTCCGCAGTCCAAATCGGCGGGCTGCCACCGCCGGCGCGTGGTGGCGCATTATCACCGCCTACCCCCGAGCCAACGTCGTAATCAAAACTTGCTGTCAGGTTGCGCGGCTTTGCCTTCGCAGCAATGTCGATCACCCAAAGGTCAGGTTGCGTGTATGAAGTTATTGGCTGGCCCGCGGACGCAATGAACGCCAGTTGCTTGCCGTTGGGACTGACTGAGAATGTCCCGGCATCCATATCAAACGAGGTGAGTTTGACGACTGATCCACCAGTGATCGGAATGGAATAGATTTCGGTTTTCGGTAACTCGTAATACGGTTCGTCAACGCGATTAGATGCAAAGTAAAGCTGTAAACCGTCCCTTGCCCAGGTAACGTGATCCTCCGAATAGCGGCCCGTAGTTAGTTGCTTCGGAGTAACCTTCTCGTCTGCATTGCGTGGCGCGGTAACGATCCAGATGTGCTGCGGATGTTTCGTATCGAGATAACCCGCGCCGTTAAAGCGATAAACCGCCTGGGTGATCACGCGCACATCGCTTTCGCGTTTGTCATCTGCTTTCTTTGCGTCAGGTGCGCTGGGTGAAGGCGAGGTATCGGCTTGGGGCGATACAGAAGGTGCCGGCTTCGATTCTCCCTCTTTTTGCTTCGCCAGATCTGTTGCGTTTGCGTCGTTCACGAAAGCGATTGTCTTGCCGTCTGGCGACCACTGCGGTTGGCCCGCGCCACGCGCGATACTTGTAATCTGAAACGAGTCGCCGCCGGCCAGCGGCAACATGAAAAGTTGCGGCACATCAGGTTTTCCGTCTTTTTCAGCCATGCGGACGAAGACCAAGTATTTGCCGTCGGGTGACCAGCGCGGCGAAGAATCGCGCGGTCCGGTGGTGAGCTGATGCGTCTCGCCACTGCTCGGTGAAACTGTCCAGATAGCGGTGTTGTAGCCATCTTTCTTTTCGTTAACCGTGACGCGAACGAAAGCCACTCGCGATTCATCCGGCGAGATTTGTGGATCGCCGACCCAGACGAAATTGAATAAATCCTTTTCGGTAATGTTGCGCTTCTGGGCGGCAATTGGACTGGCGCAAACTACCAAGGTGATTAAAAGAAGGAAGAAACGGGTTCGCATGGCAAGACCTTTCGCGTTGTTGGATAAGTTAACGACCAGGGAGACAGTTATCGTGAGTAGAGACCGATTATGCGCTCGATCGCTCGGCGACACACGGCACAAAAGTGATCGGTACGCGTGAACATGATGCAGTCTACTTCAGGCCGGTAATAACCTTTCGGTTCATAATTAGCGCCTTCAAAGGCGCCGACGCGACCGGCATACTTCTCTTTTGCAAACATTTCTTGTTCGTGCACGCGCTCCTCGCGAAATAACGCCTCCATCACGTTCTCGGGAAGTTTGTCTTTACGAATCTGCGCGCGGCGTTTCTGAATTTCGCGAGAATATTTTTCAAATTCTTCTTTGTTCCAGGGCGTTGGAATTGGCGTATCGGGTGAAACCATGTCTTTCCACTTCAGAAGTGGTCGCAAGTCTCCTGCGATTCGAGGCAGGTTCGTAATGGCACGCAGCGCGCTGGCATTGGGTTCCCACGGCTCGATACGTTCCGCACTCGGATTGTAGGCAACGTCTGACGTGTAGTACTCGTCGGCGAGTCCGGCAAACTGATGCCCAAACTCGTGCACAAAAAGGTAGTTGGCGAAAGCATTGTCCACCGCTACGGTACTGTATAGATTGAAAATTCCGCCGCCGCCATAGGTGCGATTGTTCGCGAGTATCTCAATAAATTCGTAAGGAGCAAACTGTGCGACTTTGCGCAACGCATGATTATCAAAAGTGAGCACGTAGCGTTCAGAGCCAAACGCGTCGTAAGTCGCGCCAATCGGTGAATCATGATAGATGCCGGTGGATGGGCGAGAGATTCCGCTCTCGTGCGCTGTCGGGCACAATCCCCAAACATTGAAATCCTTGCGGTGCTCTTTGAATGGAGGAGTTGCAAACAGCACATCGACCAGGCGCCGCGCGTCGGCAACGAATTTTTTAGTTTCACGTGCGCTGTAGCCATCGCCCAGCAGGAGCAAATCCACCTTCGCTGCCGGATCGCCCATCTTTTGAATCGCAATCAACGGCGCTGGCGGCGCCGGCCTGGAGCGATCAACGAAGATGTTATTGGGATCGACGCTGGTCGACCAGATATCGCGCCAGTCATTTTTTGCGTCGCGCTTCTTCAATACTATTTCCACCGGCGCCTCAGGAGCCGGGAAGCGCAGTGACTCGCTAAAAGTCCGTTTGATAGCGGCTGCTTCATCGGTCGTTTCCCACTCGCCATAGATCGAGGCGAAGCCGCGCGAGTAAAGAACGCGTTTCGTCTTCTGATCACGCACCTCAAAAAAATACTTGCCCAGGTTTGTGCCGTCGATTGTTTTGTTGAGATCGCCGGGCCAGGGAAGTGGTTCTATCACGACGCGATCGATACTGAACGTTTCCTGCTTCGCGTCTCCAGTATGGTAGTAGTCGAGCCGCATTGTGCGCGGTACAGCGATGGCTGTGGCGCTAAGCAGCAAACAGCAAGCGCCCATGCCAATCAGCAAGACGATGTTTTTGATCATATTTTAGAATTATATCAGCAGACGATTGCTCACAAGGAGATGTCACCAGCAACGAACGTCGTCGCACTTAATTTTTACATCAGTTTTTCCACCAACAAAAGCGAAAGGGTCGCCTTCTGTCAGGAAAGCGACCCTTTCGTCTCGTTTGGAAGTTACTTTATCTACTGGAGAGCGGCCAGGGCATTCACACGTCCCTTTCCGCTTTCCGCATCGGCGCCCGGCCCCAGAATATCATCCGCCGATTGTTGAATCAGCGATTTCAGATGCGACGGACTCATGTGGCCAAACTTGCCGACGATTAAAGCCGCCACGCCGGAGACGTGGGGTGTCGCCATCGAGGTGCCAATAGCGAAGAAGTAACGATTGGAGGCTCCGAGCTTTCCCCCGGGGCTCAACACGAAGTCAAAAACGAAGCAGGGCCTGGTGATCACACCAACGGTACAAATCTGGCTGGTCGGAGTAAACAAGGCGTCGCCTCCGGGCGCCGCAACGTTGATGACGGATTGTCCAAAGTTGCTGTAGGAGGCCAACCGGTCGAAGACCGCCGGAGGGTTGAAGCCGTACGCGCCAAATCCGATCGGGCCGGTGGCGGAAACTGCCATCCCATTGCCTGATTGTGCGGGGACTGAAAAAAGCCGGCCGTTCAAATCGACGCCGTTGTTGCCGGCGGCGCTTACCACCAGCGTGCCCTGCGAGGTCGCATGGTTGACGGCGCGGGTCAGCGCCGCGAGCAGTGGACCGTCTTCTTTGCCGAAGTGGGGGTCCCTGCGGTCGAAAACCGCGCCAAGACTCATGTTGATGACGTCTGCATGGACCGTGGGTCCGGAAGCGTATTCAATTCCGGCGATCACGGATGCAAAAGATCCGCTTCCGGAATCCCGCAGCACTTTCACCGCTACTAGTTCGGCGTCAGGAGCGACGCCCTCTGTGCCAATGCCGTTGATCGGAGCAGCAACGATCCCTGCAACATGCGTCGCATGGCTGAAGTTGCCGTTGGAGGGGAAAACGAAGCTTGGTTCGGTCGGAACAAAGGACGTGCTCAATCCAACGTTGAGGTTGGCTGCGATGTCGATGTGGCTGGCCACGATGCCCGTATCCACAATGGCAACGCGGGCGCGTGTGACGCCGTTGCCGCGATCTCCGTTGGCAGCTGTCTGGTCCGCGTGAATCTGATGCAGGTTCCACTGATCTGGGCTGAACGTCTCGCTGTTGGCCACCGGCAGAGTGTTTGCACCGGGAGACGGAATGGCTGAATCATCGATGGCGCTACCGGAGTCAACCGCCAATTCGTCGGGCGAGATCCACTGGACCTCGTGGTCCACAGTGACTGATTGAACGCCGGGTTGCAGGGCCATTTTCGCCGCAAAATTTGCGTCGCTGGAGTCCGCAGTAACCACACCTATCGCTTCCATATTGTTGGTAAGTGTGCCGCCCGCGGCTGCCACGTAACTGGCGAAGCTGGTGCTGCCCGAACCCTGCCCGTTCGCAAGAATCAGATAATGACGATTCTCGGTAGTGGCCGTCACTCTGGAACCGCTGGAACTAATGAACGCTGCCAATGCGGCGATGAACAAGAGACAAAGTGAGACATAAAGGGGCGTCTTTCTCATGCTTAGAATTCTCCTTCTTAGCGTTTGTAGGTTTGGCGACCGAAGGTCGCGATTTAACGCTGGGTATTCAATAACAACTTAGGATTGAGGACGCAGCGAAAAGCCAGTGCAGGATGGTGGAACCATATAGCAGTCGCGGACGCGCAGTCAAGCTGAAACAGGGAGTTTCAATAGGCCTCGCGCCGCGCCACAGGTTTTTGCGCGGCGTGCTATACTGGTCCGCTTTGTTTAGCCCCGCGATTACTGCGTGAACATGCAGTGCCACCAACGTTTCGGAGAGTTGAGTAATAAGTAATAGTGAGTAGTGTCTTAGAGATCATTCCGCTCGGCGGCATCGGCGAGTTTGGAATGAATTGCATGGCTCTGCGTTATGAGGATGAGATGCTCATTCTCGACGCGGGCATGGGCTTTCCTGAAGAAACTGCCTATGGCGTCGACGTCTGCATTCCTAACTTTGATTTTCTGGAAGAATACCGCGAACACATAACTGCGATAGTGCTAACGCACGGCCACGAGGACCACCTCGGCGCGCTGCCTTACATTCTAAAGAGATTCAATGTGCCGGTTTACTGTTCCCACTTCACTGCGGGACTGGCTGAAAGCAAACTCGAAGAGCACGAACTTACGAACGATGTTTTGCTCCATCGCGTGGAGCCGCGAGATGTGGTCGATATTGGCGTTTTTACTGTGGAGTTTATCCGCGTCTCCCATTCGTTGGTCGATTGCTTTTCGCTAGCCATCAAAACGCCGGTCGGCATAATCATTCATACCGGCGACTACAAGGTCGATGAAACGCCGGTGATTGGCGAGCCGATAGATTTGCGCTCGTTCCGGCGTTATGGACAGGAAGGCGTGCTGGCACTTCTGTCTGATTCGACGAACGCAACCGTGCCTGGACGCACGCCGTCAGAGCGCGCGGTAATCCCAGCCTTTGAAGAGATTTTTGCTGAGGCAGGCGGCCGCATCATTGTTGCCGCCTTTGCGTCTTCAATCCATCGCCTGCAAATCGTTATTGACATTGCACAGCAGTTCAATCGCAAGGTTTGCGTTCTGGGTCGCTCAATGCAGAAGAACGTCGAGATTTCCGATCGGCTCGGGTACCTGGACATACATGATGGCTTGCTGGTCTCGCTTAACGAAGCGAAACAGATGCGGGAGAACGAGATTGTATTTTTGGTGACAGGCTCGCAGGGTGAAGCGCGCGCCGCTTTGTCGCAGATGGCCACACAAAGTTACAAGGGACTGATGATCGACGAAGGCGACACGGTCGTGCTTTCTGCCCGCATCATCCCCGGCAACGAGCGTTTGATTTCGCGAATGATTGGAATGATCTACAAACGCGGCGCCAACATCATTGAAGAAAAGCGCAGGCTCGTCCACGTTAGCGGCCACGCATCACAGGAAGATATTCGCATAATGACTGAAGCGGTGCGGCCAAAGTTTGTAGTGCCCATTCATGGCGAGTATCGCATGCTGTTTCGCCACAAGGAGTTTGTCAAAAATCACCTGGGTTACGCTGAAGAAAATATTGTGCTGATTGAGAACGGCGACGTCCTGGAACTGGATGGCGAGCGGGCCGCAGTTGTGGGCAAACGAGAAATCGGCCGCACGTTCATTGACGACACTGGTTTTGAGGAAATTGAAAGCGAGACAATTCGCGAGCGCCGGCAGTTGGCTTATGAAGGAATGATCACGTTGATTGTAACCATCAACGGGCTGACGGGTGAACTTCAGTCACCGCCGGAAATCGTAACGCGCGGCGTGCGCGGCTTTGACTCAACGAACGGTTCCTTGAAGGACGCCCAGCGCGTTGTGGCTGCGGCGATTGCCGGGGCCTCGCGTCAGACACTTGCAGATGAGAGCCTGCTCAAGGAACATGTTCGTGTTGAGCTGAAACGCTTCATACAGAAACTGACGGGCGCGCGGCCGGTGATCATGCCCGTCGTGGTGCAGGTTTAGTTTCAAGTTTCAAGTTTCAAGTTGTCCTGATTTAAGAAACACCCTTAGCCGCTGGATTTTTACTGCTGAGGAGGTGTGCAATGGCGACGTTTAAGACCTTTGAAGAGATTTCTGTGTGGCAGAAATCCAGGGAGCTGACGAAACAGATATACGCGCTGAGTGCCAGAGGTGCTTTTGCGCGAGATTACGGCCTCAAAGACCAGATTCGAAGAGCTTGTGTCTCAATAATGTCCAACATCGCCGAAGGATTTGAACGTAGCGGTACTGGCGAGTTTGTTCAATTCTTAAGCCACCGCCAAAGGTTCCTCTGGCGAAGTGAGATGTCAGCTTTACGTAGCTTTAGATCAAAATTATGTTCAGAAGGACGAATTTGAGACTCTTTGTGGAAGCGTAACGGAAATAAGCCAAATGATCAGCGGTTTGATTTACGCAGATCGGGAATCAGAGGAACTAAGTTTAAGCCGCCTGAACTTGAAACTTGAAACTTGAAACTGTGACGTTCTGGCAAGACAAAGTTGTGATGATTACGGGCGCGTCTTCGGGGATCGGAGGCGCGCTTGCGATTGAGGTTGCGAAGCGGGGAGCAAAGTTAGGTTTAGTGGCGCGTCGCGCTGAAGCGTTGGCCGAAATCGCGGAGCACATCAAAGCCGGCGGCGGCTGTGCCATCATATTGCCCGCTGACGTACGCGATGCCGATTCCTTGCGGCAGGCCGCTGAAAGATTGCAATCGGATCTCGGCCCGGTCGACGTGCTGATTGCGAACGCCGGAGTGGGTCCCACGCGTGACGGGTCGGACCTCGATGCCGCTGAAGTTTCCAACGTCATCAACATCAACGTCGTCGGAGCAGCGAATAGCGTGGCCGCAGTCATCCCTGAAATGGTAGCGCGAGGGCAGGGGCATTTGGTGGCCATATCGAGTTTGGCTGGTTACCGGGGGGTGCCAAAGTCCGCCGCCTACTGCGCCAGCAAGGCCGCAGTTTCGGCATTCTTTGAAAGTCTTCGCCTTGATTTGGAACCAAAGGGGATTGCGGTAACGATTATTCATCCCGGCTTCATAAAAACTCCGCTTACCGCAGGCCGTGAGGCGCAGATGCCATTCTTGATGGAACTCGACGACGCGGTGCAGAAAATCGTGAGGGCGATCGAGAAACAAAAGAAGTCGTACGCATTTCCCTGGCAACTGGCGACCATTGTGCGCGCGGGCATGATCATGCCGATCTGGATGTACGATCGGATTGCAAGAAAGAATTCGTTTAGGGAATAAAAACGGGCTTTGGTCTTGGGTTTTTGGACTTTGCGACATTCCAATACCTGACTGAGTAGGAGAACTAAGCTCAAAGACCCAAGACCAAAGACCTAAGACCAACGCCAAAAACAAGGGCCCGGGCCCATCCAACCACAGCTTTCATGACTATCCTTCAAGCCATCATCCTCGGTATCGTCCAGGGGTTAACCGAATTCATTCCCGTCAGTTCAACTGCACATCTGGTACTCGCCGCTCGCCTGATTGGCCTGTACGGAGGAGTCGATCCAACGCTTAGAGCGGAGCAAACGACGGCCACGATGGCGGTGGTGCAACTGGGAACATTGCTGGCGGTGCTGATTTATTTCGCTCGCGACATCGTAAACATTACGCGCGCGTTTGTGGGCGATCATGTGGCGTTGCTGACGAGGGATCGCGGAGACAAAGGCGCCGGCGCGCGATTGTCGCAAGACGCATGGCTGGGATGGTTAATTATTATCGGATCGATTCCTGTTGCCGTCGTCGGCTTGTTGTTCAAACACCAGATCGAAGGCACGTTCACCAAGAATCTTTGGGTCATCGCCACGATGATGATTTTCATTGCAATCCTGCTGGCATTGGCAGAGGCGGTCAGTAAAAAAAACCGCAACCTGGGGGAGCTTGGTATCGGGGACGCGCTGGCGGTTGGTTTCGCCCAGGTGCTGGCATTGATTCCCGGCTCAAGCCGTTCAGGCTCGACCATTATGGCCGGGCTTTTTGCCGGCGAAACGCGCGAAACGGCCGCAAGATTTTCTTTCCTGCTTTCGATGCCTGCAATCGCCGCCAGTGGACTACTTGAACTTAAGGAAGCGACGCACAAACTTCCCGACGCGAGTTTTTTGCCACTATTGGTTGCTACAGTAATTTCAGGGATTGTTGGCTATGCGTCGATTTGGTTCTTATTAAGGTTCTTACGAACCCATTCGACCGCAGTGTTTATCGCTTACCGGCTTATTGTAGGCGCTCTAATTTTGGCAGCATTAGTAACTGGTTATATTTCCGCAAATGCATGACCTAAACTTCTGGAATTCTTTTGCAACGTTTCCAGAATTAAAGCACTACCAAAAAGTTTAGAGATTCAGGTACACTGTTTTGGCCCTCTTCCTCCCCGACCCGACATTTCGGGGTCATCTCATCAATCGCAAAAAGGGCGGTGAGTTTAATGAATGAAAAAGACCCGCGAGGCGCGTTTGTGCCTTCGCAGCGTCCACGTAGTCCGCGAGTTCCGGTAGAGTTTGCCCTTGAAGTCGAAGGCAAGACCATTAACGGCGAGTCATTTAATGTTAAGGCGCAGGCCGTCAAGATTAGTCGCGGCGGCGCAACCATAATTCTCGATGCAGAAGTTCCGCTGGGAGCAATTGTAAAACTAACGCCGCCATTCGGTTCCGAGCTCAACGCTGAAGTCAATGGCGCGTGGACTGATCAGCTCGATGGCCGCAGGCGAATCGGTGTCAAGTTACTCGATCACGATGGCTGGTTTGCTGAATAAGCATGACGAAGTGATAATCCTCACATGACGGCAAAGCGTTGGATTGTGCGCGAGCACGATGCGCAAAAGGTCGACTCACTAGCTAACGCAATTAATGTTTCACCTACGATTGCGGCGTTGCTTATCTCGCGCGGTTGCGCCGACGAAACATCAGCCCGGAAGTTTCTTAAACCTGCTCACGATCAACTTCACGATCCGTATCTGATGAAAGGCGTCAGCGAGGCGGTCGCGCGCCTGCTGAAAGCGATTGATGGGGGCGAGCCGATCCTTGTCTACGGTGATTACGATGTCGACGGCACGACCGGAACTGCAGTTCTTTTGCGGGCGTTGAATCTGCTCGGCGCGCGCACGGGCTTTCACATTCCACATCGCTTCACCGAAGGTTACGGCGTTCAACAACCGGCGCTGGAAAAAGCCTGGGCCGAAGGCTACAAAGTTGTGGTCAGCGTCGACTGCGGCATACGCGCGCACGATCCGCTCTACTGGGCGCGAGAGAAGGGGCTCGATGTCATCATTACCGATCATCACCTTCCCGACGAAGGCGAGGGGGTGCCGCCGGCCTACGCCGTTCTCAATCCAAACCAGGAAGGTTGCAGCTATCCGGACAAAAATCTGGCCGGCGTCGGCGTCGCTTTCAAACTTGTTCATGCGCTGTTTCGCGAACGTGCACGCGAAGCGCAGGTTAACTCTTTCTTAAAAATCGTCGCCATTGGAACGGTCGCCGATGTCGCGAAATTGACTGGAGAAAATAGAGCTATCGTTGCGCTCGGTCTCCACGATCTTGTGAAAGCGACGAACCCAGGGCTGCGCGCGTTGATGGAAGTTTGCGGCTGCGGCGATGGCAGCGGCATGACTGCCTACGACATTGGTTTTCGCGTTGGGCCAAGGATCAATGCAGCCGGGAGGATGGACGCGGCGCGTGCCGTCGTTGAACTTTTCAGTACTCATGAACGCGCAGAAGCGATGCGACTGGCCACGCACCTGGATACTCGCAACCAGGAGCGACAGGAAGTCCAGCGCCAGATCGTGGAGTTGGCGGTCAAGGAACTAGAAGCGGGTGCCCAGGACAAGGCAAATTCTTATGTGGCGGTGATAGCGGGTGAAGGATGGCACCGTGGCGTCATCGGCATCGCGGCGTCGAAGATTTCTGAGCGTATCAATCGTCCCTGCGTAGTTCTTTCAATCGAAGATGATGTCGCCCATGGCTCAGCGCGCAGCATTGAGCCCTATCACCTGCTTAATGGGCTGACGTCGTGCGCGGATTTGTTTGACAAATTCGGCGGCCATTCGCACGCGGCGGGCATTACCTTAAAGCGGGACCGGATTGAAGAACTGCGTCGCCGGCTAAATCAGCATGCAGCCGCCCACTTGTCGGAAGAAGATCTGCAACCGTGCCTCTACATTGATGCGGAGTTGCCGACCGACGAGATTAGTTTTGAATTAGTTGCACAACTGAACGCCCTGGAGCCTTACGGCGCGGGCAACACGCGGCCAACGTTTTTGGCTCGCAACTTGTGCATCGTTGCGGAACCGCGTCTAATTGGAGAACGTCATTTGAAGCTAAATGTGCGTGGACCGCAAGGCCGTCCACTCGAAACGATCTGGTGGAATGGCGCTGAAAAGATGGCAGCGCTGAAAAATGGCGTGGAAATGGTCTACACCGTTGAGACCAGCAAGTGGAATGGCGAAACGTTTTTGCAGTTGTCGGTGCAGGATGTGAGAAGTAGTCAGTAGTCAGTCGTTAGTAGGCTAGTAACAACTGACAACGAACCACTGACAACCAACCAAAGATGCAAGAGATCACCAGAAAAAGAGCTATTGCCATCGGGCTGCGAGCGCGCGCGCCGCTGGTTGCGCGCGCCACGGCGCTTTTGATTCTGGTCGCCGCGGTCATCTTTGTGGCCGTTTCTTACTATCGCCTGCGCAACAACAAGCCGTTTCGACTAAAATCTGAGACGCCGGAACTCTCCAAAGAAATCACCGGCATCATCAACGGGTACGAGCAGCGCGTGATGAAAGGCGACCGGCTTTACCTGTTAGTGAAAGCCGCGCGCGACGTCACTTTTTCGGATGGTCATCACGAACTTGATCAAGTAAGTCTCTCCGTGTTTCCGCCGGTTGGCGACAAGCCGGATCAGATCACTGCCAACAAGGCGATATACGACCAGCAAAACTCCGTGATCACTTTTCTAGGCAGTGTCAGGGTGGAGACGAAAGATGGTTTGAAAGTTAATACCGAGTCAATTGCTTACGATCAGAACAACGAGGTGGCCCAGACTGATGCGCCGGTTTCTTTCGAGCGCGAAAATGTTTCCGGGCACTCAACTGGCGCGATTGTTTATTCGAAGACCAAGAAGGTCGACTTAAGAAGGGACGTGGAGATAACCGTCGTACCTGAGGTTTCGCAGGCCGCCAATGTGAAGCCGTCGTCCAGCCGCGCGCAGCCAGTCACGGTTCGTTCAGCGCAGGCCACTTTCGAGCAAGAGTCGATGAAACTGATCTTTGCCGGCGGCGTAACCGCGGAACAAGACCGCGACTTGATGAGCGGCGAGAATCTGTATGCCACTCTTAACCAGCAGAAGAAGATTCAAAAGCTGGAAGTGCGTACGAATGCTTATCTGCGGTCGATGCAGGAAGGCCGCTCGGCGGAGGTTCATTCCGCCGACATGGATTTCTTCTTTGACAAAGACCAGCGCTTGGAGCGCGCCGTGGCAATGCGTGACACCATAGCCAGGACTCTCGACGCAGATTCAGATCTACAACTCGCCGGCGCAAGTTTGATCGAGGTCTTGTTCCAGGCACAGGGCGACCGCAGCTTGCTCAAGCAAATGCGCACCGAAGGCCGCTCGGTTGTGAACTTGTCTGCGCCAAAGTCCAAAGCCAACGATCCGCGAGCCGCAAACAAACGCTTAACTGCCGATACGGTAAAATTGATTTGGCGCCTTACGGGCCGCGATCTGGACAAAGCCGAGGCCGTCGGTAACGCGGAACTGTTTGTCGATCCGGTAATCAGGAATGCGCAGGCTGACAAGAAAACCCTGACGGCACCACGTATCGATTGCGACTTCTTCGAAAGCGGAAATCTGGCGCGCACTTTTACCGCTTCCGGCGGTGCCAAAGCTGTGATTGAACCGGTGCAGCCAGTTGCTGATCGCGGTACTCGCGTTCTCACTTCGCAAAAAATGGCGGCGGTTTTTGCGAAGGACACACAGGACATTGAACGAATGGACGCTCAAGGCGACGCGAAGTTCAACGAAAACGACCGTAACGGCGTGGCAGCAACTATCTCGTTCACTGCGGCCGACAACACGATCCGGCTGCGGGGTGGCGAACCGACGGTTTGGGATTCACGCGCGCGGACAAAAGCCACTGAGCTGGATTCGGACCTGACCAATAATGTGTCGTACAGTCGGGGCAAAACTTCGACGACTTACTACAGTCAGGAACAAACCAACGGCGCCACACCTTTTTCTAAAGTGAAGAGCCCGGTTTACATCGTCGGCGACCGGGGCGAGTTTCACCGCGACAGCGGCGTCGCTATTTACACCGGTAATGCCCGCGCCTGGCAGGATGACAATTTTGTGCGCGCCGACAAGCTGACGATCTATACCAATGAAAAAAAGATGACCGGGGACGGCCACGTGCAAAGCGCAATCTACAATGCGCGCCGGCGCGTCGAAGGCACCACCAGCACCATTCCGGTTTTTGCCGCTGGGGACTCCATGTCATATTCCGATCCAAATCGCCTGCTCCATTACGAGGGCAATGTTGATATTCGCCAGGGAACTGACAGGCTCACCGGCGGCGTCGCGGACGTTTATCTTTTGCGGGACTCGAGCGAAGTAGAAAAAACGATTGCGCAACGTAACGTCGTCATGACCCAGCCTAACCGCAAAGGGACAGGGGACTGGATTCAATATACGTCGGCGGATGAGGTTGCGATTCTAAAAGGGAATCCGGCGCGCGTGGAAGACGTTGAAAAAGGCAGCACGGAAGGCGGTCGTTTGACCGTCAACATGCGAGACGGTAGAGTGATCGCCGACGACGTAAGAGGGCCACAGTCTGCGGGTCGCGTCAGGTCGACCCACAAAGTTAAGAAGCAATAGACACCCAATGAATTCTGGTCAGTCGCTGTCCTGCGCACACTAATGAGCATTCGATCAGAAGGCGTGAGTATCGCAAACGACCTCAACGACGAGCGCGCCGCCAATTCAAACAACATTCAGCGAGCAAACGAAACTGCTTCCGCTTCCGCGTTAGCGGCATTCGAATTACAAAAATCGTACGGCAGGCGCCGCGTTGTCGATAACGTCAGCCTGCACGTGGAGAAAGGCGAAGTGGTCGGATTGCTTGGTGCAAATGGCGCCGGCAAAACAACAACGTTCTATATGATGGTCGGTCTGGAGCGTCCCGACGCGGGAGTCGTGAGTCTGGGCGAGCGCGAGGTGACCAAACTGCCGATGTATCTGCGCGCGCGTCTCGGTCTGGGTTATCTCCCGCAGGAGCCGTCGATTTTTCGCAAGATGACTGCGGCGCAGAATATTCTGGCGGTACTCGAGACCATGGGCTTGAGACGGCGTGAACGGCTAACACGACTGGAAGAGTTGCTGGAAGAATTCGGAATCGCTCACGTTCGTAACACGCGTGGCGATGCGCTCTCGGGCGGCGAAAGAAGGCGCACAGAAATCGCGCGCGCGCTGGCTACCGAACCGCAATACATCCTGCTCGACGAACCTTTTGCGGGCATCGATCCCAAGGCAGTTGATGATATTCAAAATGTCATACTTTATTTACGTAATCGAAGCATCGGCATTTTGATTACCGACCATAATGTACGCGAAACACTGGGGGTCACCGACCGGGCCTACATCATGGCTGATGGTCGAATTTTCCGCTCAGGAATTCCGCGGCAGTTGACGGAAGATGCTGAAGTGCGACGGCTTTATCTCGGCGAGAAATTCCGCATGTAAACTCAGTTGGGCGCAAATTGCGTACAATCGAGTATAATCTCCCTGCGCTTTTCGATCGCAAAAACAATCAGACAGAACGCTGATTTAAATTGAGAAATGTCTCTTAAACTAACTACCAGCCTCTCTCAACGACTCGTGTTAACGCCGCAGTTGCGGCAGCGCATAGAGATGTTGCAGATGACTACGCTCGAGCTGACTGATCTGATTCAGCAACAGTTGCTCGAGAATCCGGTGCTGGAAGAGGTAGCGACGCAGGAAGAAGCGCAGGAGCTGGCCGAAAAAATTCTCGATCATCTGACGAGCGCCGACCCGGGCGCGACGCCCGAGCAACAACCCGTCGAAGCCGCTGAACCTGAAATGGGCAGTCCGTCAGCCAATGGATCAGGCGATACCGGATCTCTGCCACAGATTACCGGAGAAGGTGAAAGTGAAAGTGAAACTGCGGAGGCTGCCGGCGCCGAAGCGGGCGAAGAGATCGCCGGTGACGAGGCGAATTTAGACGAAGCGTCGCGCGATGCTTTTGAAGAGATTGATTTTGGCAGAGAGTTTCAAGACTACCTCGATCCTGGTTACAAGACCCAGGAAATTGAATACAAAGAAGATGCTCCTACCTTTGAACAGTTTCTAACGCGGCCTCCTTCGCTTGCGGACCATTTGGAATGGCAGCTCCACATGAGTCCTATTGAAGAGGAGGTTTGCGATGCAGCGGTTAGTGTGATCGGAAATCTTGATGCTGATGGGCGCCTCAATGCTACCAATGAAGAGATTGCGGCCATGGGAGGCTGGAGCGAGGAGCTGGTGGAAAAGGCACGGCAAGCCGTGCTCCGTCTCGATCCGGTGGGTTGCGGTGCGCGTGACGTCAAGGAGTGTTTGCTGGTCCAGCTTGAGCTGGGTGGTGAAAGCGACCGGCTCGCCGTACGATTGATTAGTGAACATCTGGCTGAGCTGCAACAGCACAAGCTGCCGCACCTGGCCAAACAGATTGGTGTCGACGTCGACACGCTGCTTACAGAATTACAATTCATTCGCACTCTCGATCCCTATCCGGGCCGGCGCTACTCTTCAGAAGAGCCGGTGCTCATCGCGCCGGAAATTTACATTGAAAAATTGGATGAAAACGACCAGGAGTACATTATCTATTTTGCCGACGATGGCAGTCCGCGCCTGCGCGTGAGTCAGCAGTACCAGCAAATGCTGGGGCAGTCGGACGTCAGCAATGAAACGAAGAGTTTCATCCGCGAGAAGATGCGTTCGGCAGTCGACCTGCTGCGCAACATCGAACACCGGCGGCAGACGATTTATAAAGTGGTGGAATCAATCGTGCACCGGCAACAGGATTTTCTCGACAAGGGCGTGCAATACATCAAGCCGATGATGTTGAAGGACATTGCCGAGGACATCGGTATGCACCTTTCAACCGTCTCTCGAGTGGTTAATCGGAAATATGCCCATACGCCGCAAGGCGTAATCGAGCTGCGCCGGTTTTTTACCGAAGGCATGATGAACGAAGACGGCGAAGAGATTTCTACGCGGATCATTAAGCTGAAGATCAAAAAACTCATCGAAGAAGAAGATTCACACAGCCCGATTACGGACGATCAAGTGGTAAAGATTTTAGCTAAAGACGGAATCAGATTATCGCGCCGGACGGTAGCTAAGTACCGCGATCAGATGAGCATCCCGGGATCGCGCGAACGACGGGCTGTAGTCTAGACTGTCCTTAATCGCGCTGCACGTTCGACCAGTATTCGCCCCCCTGACTTAACCGATAAACCAGCCAGACGCATTCGAGGTTTGGCAAGCACTACTATCAACAGGCCTAAGAAGGGAACCGCGATTATGAGGTTTGAGTACACCGGACGCCACGTAGAAGTTTCGCCAGCAATTCGCAAGCATGTAGAAGATCATTTCAAAAAACTGGAACACATTTTTAACGGAACGACAGCCTGGACGCACGTCATCATCGAAGTGGAGAAGAACCGCCAGATCGGAGAGTTGATCGTGCACTGGCGCGATCATACGTTGGCCGCAAAAGACATCAATGCTGACATGTACATGGCACTCACGCGCGCCATAGCAAAGATTGAGAAGCAGGCGCTAAAGCTCAAGAAGAAAAC
>DASQPM010000398.1:0-4154 GCA_035643935.1 Pyrinomonadaceae bacterium
GTTTTGTTGACGATTTCAGTGGTTGTGGTTTACTACCTGACGACGCTGCTCGGAGAATCGATAGCGAGAAACAATGCCGGGCACGTGGTTTTTGGTGAATGGCTGGCATCTGCGTTAATTCTTTGCTTCAGTTTGCTCCTGCTTGTATTCAACCGACTTCCAGCAATCAACTTGAAGAACAAATTCCGGCGGACTGTGCGCCGGGAGGCTGTGGCCCAGTCTACAACATTTGCTGAACACACTGTTGGCGCGGGTCGGTCCGGATTTCCCAGCCTGCTTGATACCAGTCTCTTCCGTACCTTAACAGTCACCTTTGTAGTCGCGTTTCTTGCTTTGGTTTTCATTTTTCTTATCTTCACTCTCTTTGAGCTGTGGCGCTTTATCAGCATCAACCACGTTCCGGCCGGCGTTGTCGGCAAGTATCTGTTGTACCTCTTGCCGCTGGTCGCAGTAGAGCTGTTTCCCCCAACGATGTTGATTACAGTCTTGATAACTTATGCGCTACTGGCCCGCCGTAGTGAAGCCGTTGCCTGGTGGGCGTCGGGACAGAGCGTATATCGCCTGATGCTTCCCGGCTTGCTGTTTGCTATCGCCGCGGCCGCAGGCGCCTGGCTGGTCCAGGAACATTTGATGCCGCCGGCTAATGTAAAGCAGGAGGCCTTGCGTGCTCGCATTCGCGGTGGCCAGCCGCGCGCCATCACCGGCAGTGGCCGACAGTGGCTGGCATCAGTGGAAAATAAGCGCTTGTATTCCTACGAATTCGATGATCAGGGGGAGCTGTTGCGCGATCCTAGTATCTATCAACTCGACGACGAGGCAGTGCACCTGAATGGCGTGACAATCGGAAAGACAGGCGTATGGACCAACAACAACCAACTGCTGATCAAAGAGGCCGAGGCTGTCAGCCTGCGCGGTATGACGGTAGAACATCAAGCAACCGCCGATGCTCAACTTGATCAAGTCGAGCCGCCGGCTGTCTTCAGACCGACAGTTGACAAGCCGTCGCAGCTGAGCGTGATTGCGTTAGCCGGTTATCTGCGCGCCGCCAAACAACGAGGCAGCGATATATCCGCGTTGGCGCTGGCGCTGCAACGTAAGTACGTGAATCCCTTTAGCGTGATCGTAATGGCGTTTATTGGAATGCCGCTGGCGTTAGCGTTTGGTAGAAGGGGAGCAATCGTGGCGCTGGTGATAGCCGTTGCGGTGAGTGTTGCCTACTGGGCCATGGGCGGCGGTTTTCAGCAACTTGGAAACCATGGTTTGTTGCCGCCTGAGGTTGCCGCCTGGTCCCCACCCGTGATCTTCGCAGCGGCGGGGACTTACTTTCTTTCTCGCATTCGCACCTAGAATCAAGCAGTTCAGAGTCCAACCTTTAGCTTGCCCTTTCGCAACCGCACAACCTAAAGGTTGAACTCTCAATTTCTTGCCGCTACCGAACACACAAACAGTTCAGAGTCCAAACTTTAGTTTGCGTTTGGGAAACGCTGCAAGCTAAAGCCTGGACTCTGAACTGCTTGAGAGGTCACTATCGTTGTGTTAGGTGCCGGTTTCCCAACTGGAAATGTATTCGAGTTGCTCGGCTGTAAGCGTGTCGATAGAAAGACCGAGCGCCTTCAGCTTTAAGCTGGCGATCTCGGTGTCCACTTCCGGTGGCAGGAGATGAACGCCGGGGCTGAGTTCGCCTTTTTTCTTGACCAGGTATTCAACCGACAAGGCCTGGTTTGCGAAACTCATATCCATCACACTTGCCGGATGGCCTTCGGCCGCAGCGAGATTGATCAGCCGGCCTTCACCAAGGACCATCACCCGATGACCATTTGACTTGAGTTTATACTCTTCAACAAAAGGTCGGACGCTGATTGCTTCTGCTGACAATTCACGTAAAGCAACCAGATTGAGTTCAAGGTCAAAGTGTCCGCTGTTACAAACAATCGCGCCGTCTTTCATCTTTTCAAAGTGGTCGCGATCAATCACGTGACGATTGCCGGTGACGGTGACGAATATGTCTCCCAGCGATGCGGCCTCGGCGATTGGCATTACGCGAAAACCATCCATGACCGCTTCCACTGCTTTAATCGCATCGACTTCGGTGACGATGACGTTGGCGCCCATACCGCGGGCCCGCAACGCGATGCCTTTACCGCACCAGCCATAACCAATCACCACCAGATTTCTGCCGGCCAGCAGAATGTTCGTCGCGCGAATGATGCCGTCAAGCGTTGATTGTCCGGTGCCGTAACGGTTGTCAAAAAAGTGTTTTGTCTGCGCGTTGTTCACTGCAATCGTTGGAAAAGTTAGGACGCCGGCCGCGGACATGGCATTGAGACGCTGGATGCCAGTTGTCGTTTCCTCGGTCGAGCCAATTAATTCTTTAACTTGATCCCCACGCTCCTTAATCAGCGTTGCCACCACGTCTGAGCCATCGTCAATAATAATTTCCGGGTGAAAGTCGAGCGCCGTGCGCACGTGACGATTGTAGGTTTCAGTTGACTCGCCCTTGATTGCATAAACCGGAATGCCCCAATCAGAAACCAGCGACGCCGCAACATCATCCTGTGTTGAAAGGGGATTGGAAGCAATCAAGACTGCTTCCGCACCGCCGGCTTGCAAGGCCCGCGCCAGGTTCGCAGTCTCAGTAGTAATATGCGCGCAGGCCACCAGCCTGACGCCCTTGAGTGGCTTTTCGTCGCCAAAGCGCTCGCGAATCAAGCGCAGTACGGGCATCTCTCGCTCGGCCCATTCAATTCGTTGCTTGCCCTGCTTGGCCAGGCCAATGTCTTTCACGTCAAACTCGACTGAACGTGTTGCACTCATTATTGCGTTGTCCTTTTTAAGAATTGTTAGGAACTTCGAATTGGAAATCGCTGCCTAGATACCAGCGGCCGTACGGAGCGCTTCGGCTTTGTCAGTCTTTTCCCAACTAAAACCGTCGCGGCCGAAGTGGCCGTAGGCGGCAGTTGCTTTGTAGATCGGCCGGCGCAAGTCCAGCCATTCTATGATGCCGCGCGGCGTTAGCTCAAAGTGATCACGCACCAGCTTCGCAAGCGCGTTTTCCGAAATGCGACCGGTGCCGGCAGTCTCAACGTTCACTGATACGGGATCGGCTACGCCAATCGCATAGGCAAGTTGCACCTGGCAGCGGTCAGCCAGGCCGGCGGCAACAATATTTTTGGCCACGTATCGCGCCATGTAAGCAGCCGAACGATCGACCTTCGTGGGATCCTTGCCGGAAAAAGCGCCGCCACCGTGCGGAGCGTAGCCGCCGTAAGTATCAACAATAATTTTCCGTCCAGTCACTCCCGCGTCGCCTTGTGGACCACCGGTCACAAATCTTCCGGTCGGGTTGATGTGATACTTCGTGTCCTTATCAAGCAGTTCATCGGAGACAGTGTGCTTGATCACTTGTTCCTGAATCTCAGCACGCAACTGCTCATTTCCAACATCGGGCCCGTGCTGCGATGAAATCACCACCGCCTCAACTCGAAACGGACGCCCGTCACGGTACTCAATAGTTACCTGAGATTTTCCGTCAGGTCGCAAGTAGGGAAGTGCACCCGATTTGCGAACCTCTGTGAGCCGTCTGGCGAGCAAGTGTGCAAGTTGAATCGGGAGGGGCATCAGCTCAGGAGTTTCATTACATGCAAACCCGAACATCAAGCCCTGGTCTCCGGCGCCGCCTGTGTCAACACCCATGGCGATGTCAGGTGACTGCCGGTCGATGGCCGACAAAACACTGCATGTCTCGGAGTCGAAACCAAACTTGGCCCGCGTGTAGCCAATCTCTTTGATGGCATCTCGCGCTACGCGACCGTAGTCGATGCGCGCCTCAGTGGTGATTTCTCCGGCCAGAACCACCAGGCCAGTAGTCACGAGCGTCTCGCAAGCTACGCGGGCCATTGGATCCTCGGCCAAAGCCGCATCTAAAACGGCGTCTGATATTGCATCGGCAATTTTGTCCGGATGGCCCTCGGTGACAGACTCGGAAGTAAACAGGAAACCTGATTCAGTACTCAAGCAGACTCCTTTACAAAGACTTGGAATAAATCGAGACGGCAAAAAGACCGCGTAATGTAACAGTCAGGCTTAAACAGTGTCAAGGAAGGGGCTTTCGCGGGCAGCAGGTCAGTTTGATGTCCGATAAGCTTTAGCTTGTC
>DASQPM010000399.1:0-3187 GCA_035643935.1 Pyrinomonadaceae bacterium
GACCTGAGGCGTACTCGGCATCAACCCAGGCATTTCCTTGCCGGTGAAACAGCCGCCCAGAAACTCTTCGGGTTTCACCTACGCTGTCCGCGGCTTTTGCATCTTTGTTGGCTGAGCGGGACATCACCGAAGAAAGCCCGCCGACGTTTTGCGAATTATTGCGCGACGGTCCACCTTTCGCGGGTCCAGCGCGCGCTACCTCATTTTCAGCACGCGCTTGAGAATAGTTGTCGTCGCGACGACGCTTTTGCATGTCAGCCTCGTCCTCTTGCTTGCGTGCTTCCGCAGTCTTACTGGCATCAACCGATGCAGGACGCGGCGGTGGTGGTGGTGCGGGCGCACCACTGGGTTCAGCAGCAAACGTCGGTTGCGATTCTTCAACGCCGGCAGACTGTCCCGGCTGCAAAAATCCTTTGGCCGCGCGATCCCCGCTCGCTGCCTTGCTTGGCGCCCCTGCCGGCGGCTGAATGACATCGGACTTTCGCGGTGGGGAAGGACTTTTTTCTTTCAACTCAGCGACCGGCTGTTGTTGCTGACCTGGAGACGCGGATGATTGAGGGATCCTGTTTGTTGTTGACGGTTGACCTTCTGTGCCAGTTGAAACAGCAGGCAACGTGGTTGTTTGATTTTGTGCCAGGAATTCACTGTGCTGCCGCTGTCGCAAGGCAACCATTGCGATAGCCATGATCGCCGTCAATGCCAGCGCTGGAACCGCGTAGCGCAGCACTGACGGAGCGAACAACGCTGCCAACCTATCCTGCCAATGCCATCCCGTTTTCCGTTCCACCGCCTCATAGCCACGTGTAACACTCGCAGCCGGAACCAGGCCAACCACAATACGACGACAACTGTCGCAGTCCGCGAGATGCTTGTTGTATCGAGCGCGTTCAGCGCCGGACACAACACCTTCGGCGTAGGAGTTCAATTCATCCGCATCGAGATGCGCGCCAATTTCCTGCTCCGATTGCGGCGACGGTGCACCCGCGGAACGCGCTGAAGCATCGCGACCCAGCGCGCGCAACAACAAATCCATCTCGTTTTCGTCAGTGGTTTTCATCAAACTATGCCGTTGGAAGAACGTTCAACCAGCAACTACTTGCGCTGATCGCACGGTTTTTACCCGGTCATCTCGCTTTCATTCTCTACCATTGTTTCGCTTACTAACATCGGCTCAATATCTGCTTCCAAATGTAGCGCTATGTCGCAAAATGCTCGCTCGGTTTCCGGGCGCGTCCAACCATGTTCTTCCTTCAGCGACTTTTCAACGTGGTTTCGCAAATCCGCATGAATTCTCGTCAGCCGGCGACTGGCGGTAGCTTCATGCACGCCAAGAATTGCACCGGCCTCATGCAACTTCAATCCATCAAAATAGTAAAGCTTTACTAATAAACGATCCTCATCCGAAAGGTGGCCGATGGAAGCTGCCAACGCTTTTCGCAAATCAGCGCTAGCTCGTTTGTCGGAAACTTCTATCTCCGGATTTATCCTCTCGGCACCACCACTCCATGGCTGACCATCCTTATGAACCAACCGATCGAAATCCGCGTCATCCTCAGTTTGCACCAAACGCGATTGTTTTCGATGCTGGTCTACTGCGAGCTGTCCGACCACTGCTCGCAACCATCCGGCCAATGAACCGCGGCCAGAATAATAAGCCAGCTTACTTGCCGGCTTGCCGTCTTCGCGAATTCGCAGGCCATGAAGTTCGGCCCAAATCGATTGGGCCAAATCGTCTGCGCCTTCCTCGTTGGCACTAACTGAACGCGCCGCTGAGCGCACGGTCGATCCGAAACGAGCAACTAGATCGGTCCATGCTTTTTCATTCCCTTGTTCGCATGCCACAATCAGACAAAGATCATCCGCCTGGAGCTTGTCAACGAAATCGTTGACGTTCCCAAGCGATGGCTGGCCATTGTCACGCAAGAGATACTTTCCCAACGCCGCAGTAATCCGGGCCACCAAGGTCTCGGTCGAAACCGCGTAAGTATCGGTGGCGCGGGCAAGCAGGCGCGCCGCAGCGGCCGCTATTGTTTTCTCGATTTCTCTAGCTTTTCGATTCACGGGGACCTGTCCAGCGTTGTTCATGCTAACACGTTGCTATTAAGGCTGCGCGCTGGAAAACTTGGATGTTAACTGGCCCTGCGCGTTTGCCGGCGCGAGCATTTAAGAGTTCAACTTTGACAGCCCTTGTAGGCTGCGCTAGATTGAATTTCATTAACTAAGCAGCGTAGCAATTCCCGCATATTGGCTTCTCGATGTTAAGAGTTACCGAAATATTTCGTTCGATTCAGGGCGAATCTACGCATGCCGGGCGTCCTTGCACTTTCATCAGACTAACCGGCTGCCCGATGCGGTGCGTATGGTGTGACAGTGAATACACCTTCAGCGGAGGCGAGCACGTCTCGCTCGCCAAGGTGGTGGACCAGGTGATGCAGTTTGGTTGTCGTCTCGTCGAAGTAACCGGTGGTGAACCATTGGCGCAGCAGGAATGCCTTGGCTTAATTGAAGCGTTGTGTGCAGCAGATTATGAAGTACTCATGGAAACGGGCGGATACTTCTCAACTGAGAACGTTGACCCCAGAGCTAAAATTATTTTAGACGTGAAGTGTCCGGCGTCAGGTGAAGCGGAGCGGAACCATTGGCCCAACCTTGAACGGCTAAGAGCAGACAAAGACGAAGTTAAGTTTGTGATTGCCAATTTAGAAGACTGGGCCTACGCACAAAAGGTCATTGAAGAATACAGCTTGATCAAGCGCGCGAAGGCGGTGCTCATCTCGCCAGCCTGGGGCACTATCCATTTACAAGTGCTGGCCGACTCACTAGCGGCCAGCGGACTCGACGTGCGCATGCAACTGCAATTGCACAAATACATCTGGGGACCTGAAGTACGAGGCGTTTGATGGGCGGACACGACGAGACCGCTTACGACACCTCAGCCGAATCTGATGACGATCGGACCGAGTTGGCGGTTTGCCTCGTATCGGGCGGCATGGATTCGTGTGTAACCGCGGCGCTAGCTCATCGTGATGTTTCGCGGCTTGCCTTTCTTCACATATCCTATGGACAACGAACTGAAGAGCGCGAGCGGCAAGCCTTTGAAGCGCAAGCAGAACACTACGGTGTCAAACAGCGGCTAGTTGTGTCCCTGGCCCATCTTGCTCAAATTGGCGGCTCATCGTTAACCGAT
>DASQPM010000400.1:0-2057 GCA_035643935.1 Pyrinomonadaceae bacterium
ACGAGTACGAACGCGGTTTATTTACTGCCAGTGCGGAAGTGTGCGCTGCTGTTGAGTTTCATTCTGGCAATCACTTGGCTTCCAAACACAACAACAGAGGCGCAGGAACCGGAGGCAGTAGACGAAGTTGTCCGTATTGACACGCATCTGGTGGTCATTCCCATCCGGGTACGCGACAAGCGCGGGCAAGCCGTCGGCGGTTTAACTCAAAACGACTTGACCTTGAAAGACGAGGATAACGCGACCTCAGGTTTGTATTTGTACCGCGGAGCTGATCGTGTGTCGCTTGTCTTTGCGCTGGACCAGTCCGGCAGCCTGCGCGAGATCATGAACCAGCAGCGCGATGCCGCACTCGCATTGTTTGGACAGTTCGGTGAAAAGTCACAAGTTGCTGTCATTCGTTTTGCCGAGCGACCGCAACTGGCGATACCGTTTGGTCGCGACCTGGATGCAACTCGCGCTGCTTTTTCTGCTTCAGCTGCGGTCAATCAACACACCGCCATCTTCGATGCAGCGGGAGCCGCGGTGAAGTTGTTTGAAACGCTGCCGCGCCTCCGTTCCGAACGTCGTCTGGTGATTTTGATTAGCGATGGACTGGACACAGCGAGTGCGGTGAAGCCAGCCGCAGCCATCGAAGCCGCGCTTAAAAATCAGGTAACTTTTTATGTGATCCACTTACCTTTATTTACCCCGCGCGATGGACGTCTGAAAGTGCGTACACCCGCCAAAGGCTTTCGCGAGCTCGCTGAAAAAACCGGCGGCAAATATTTTCTCGTTGGCGACGTTGCTTCCCCGCTCACATCTCAGGCGAATATCGATTTGTCTCCGGTGTTTAAGGCAATCGAAGAAGACTTGAAGAGCCAGTATTTGCTGGGCTTTTACACTAAGGAAACCGCTAACGACGGCCGAATGCATCGCCTGGTGATCGGTTTGCCGGCTGGTGTTGAGTACCAGGTTGGAGGTTTCGGTTACTCGCAAAAACATGAGTTCTTCAGTGCGCCTTCGGCTCCAAAGAAACCGTAGTGGCATAGACTTCAGTCTGTGCTGCGCTGGCAGACACAGACTAAAGTCTATGCCACTTTGCGAACACTTGCTTCCACCGGCACGATTCGGTAAACAGTAGTCTTCAAATCCAATACAGCTTTCACGTTTGTTAAATGACCGACGAAAAAGACCTCGGCTTGCGCAAGATTCGCCGCGCGCTCATCAGCGTGTCCGACAAAACCGGAATCGTTGACTTCGCTCGCGCGCTGAAGGAGTTTGATGTTGAGATCATCAGCACCGGTGGCACGGCCAAAGCGCTGCGTCATGCGGGCATTGAAGTGCGCGACGTTTCGGACGTGACCGGCTTTCCGGAAATGATGGATGGCCGCGTGAAGACATTGCATCCGAAAATCCATGGAGGCTTGCTAGGCGTGCGCGGCAATCCCGAACATGAATCGTCCATGCGCGAGCACGGGATTGAGCCAATCGACATGGTGGTCGTGAATCTTTATCCGTTTGCAGAAACCATCAAACGCGAAGGCGTCACGTTGGCTGAGGCGGTTGAGCAAATTGATATTGGTGGGCCGGCAATGATTCGTTCGGCAGCTAAGAATTTCAATTCCGTTGCAGTCGTGGTTTCGCCTGCTGATTACACTCAGCTTATGGACGAAATGCAGGGCCAGGAAGGCGCTTTGAGCCTTGATGTGCGGGAAGAACTGGCTGCTTCTGCCTTCCTGCAAACGTCTGCTTTCGACAGCGCCATCTTTGAATTCTTCAACGCGCGTCAAGCGCAGATGTATGTGCGCGAAAGATATGCTGCGGCTACAGGCAGAGAGGTAGGCGGCCTGGGTGAGTCAGGCTCATTACCTGAAAGCATTCATCATTCTTTCACGAAAATCACAGACCTTCGGTACGGCGAAAACCCTCATCAAGCTGCCGCTCTCTATTACACTGGCGAGGAGGGTGGCGTCACGTCCGCAGATCTCCTGAATGGCAAGGAAATGTCATTCAACAACTATGTCGATGCCGACGCGGCCTGGCAACTCGTTTGCGATTTTGACGAGACCGCATGC
>DASQPM010000401.1:0-2744 GCA_035643935.1 Pyrinomonadaceae bacterium
GTAGCACTTGTGCGTCCCGCAAGAGCATTGGCAACCCCGTGTCCTCGACGTAGCCGGCGCCGCCAAAGGCTTCGAGTGCTTCACTGACAACGGCCACGACCTGCCGGGCCGTAGTTAGCTTCATTAAGGGCGTGAGCAGACGAAGCAACAAAGTTTGCTCGTCATTTATTTCTCCGGTCTCGGCTCGGCCAGTGAGTTCAGCGACCAGGAAAGCGAGATGAAACGCGGCCTCCGTCTCGGCCTGCAACCCGGCCAGCGTGTCCATGTGCAGCGGCTTCTCAGAAAGCAACCCAGCGAAGGCCGACCGCTTGTGCGAGTAATCAAGCGCGAGTGCGATGCTGCGACGCATCAGGGAAACGGCGCTTATGCCATTCCAAAGCCGCGTGATATTGAGCAGCGGGGTGATGTTGCGCACACCGTCGGTAGTCCCCAGAACCGGTTGCGCCGGTGTGCCGTTCAGCGTCAATTCCGCCGTCGGCACTTTGCGCGTGCCGAGCTTGTCTTTCAAACGATCGATTGAGATATTGCGCAGGCGGCCCTGCTCATCTCGCATCTCCAGATAGAAGAGCGCCAGTCCGGGTCCGCCCGCGGAATTGCCTTCCGGACGTGCCAGCGTTAGAGCCATCTGGGAAGTAGCGGCGGAAGTGAACCACTTGCGACCGTAGAGCAGCCAGTTCCGAGTTTCGGGTTTCGAGTTTCGAGTTAAGTCAGGTTTCGCGATTGTTTCTGAGGCTCCAACATCTGAGCCGCCGGTGAGTTCGGTCATCCATTGGCCGCTGGTCCAAAACTCTTTCGGATCGCGGCTGGTGAGGTGCGGCACAGCGCGTTCGATTAGGGCCCTGTTACCGGAACCCAGTAGGGTTCGCGCCGCTCCGTCAGTCATCGCCAACGGGCAACTATAGATGTCAGTTGAAGGTGTGAACAGATAGGCGAGTGCGCATTGATGCACGCGCGAGAACCGGCCATGCTTTTGTTCGTAAGCGGTGGCGACGACGCCATGCTCCGCAGCGATGCGCTCAGCAACGTGCCACAAAGGCGTCAACTCAATCCGATCGATTCGATTTCCCCAGGCATCCCATTGCGTGAGCTTCGGCTCGTTGAGTCTGTCGGCGAGTTGCATCTGATAGAGCTCACCACCGGCGAGTTTTCCCATCTCCACCAGCGTCGGTTCAATTTCGCGCAGTATGTCGGAGGGAATGCTCCGCTTTAAATAGGAGCGCAGAACTGAATCATCTTCGTATTGATTGCCCAGAGCCGGGGGCACTTGAAACTGCATGATGTTTTGCAGAGCGTAGCGGGAAACCAAAGAAGCGTAAAGCGTTTCCGTGAGTGCTAAAAAGGAAGAGCGATGACTAATCAAAGGCTAAGATCTGTTCGACTTGCGCAGAAAGACCAAAGCATTATGAGATCTTCGGCGCTACGGCAACACGATTGCGCCCTTTGTTTTTCGCGACATAAAGTGCTTCGTCACTGGCGGCATAGAGTGTCCGCTCGGAATTCGCGTGGGTAGGGCAGGCAGCGACGCCGATGCTCACCGTAATCTTTCCCACTCCTTCAATCGGTTGCTCAGCCAAAATGGCACGCAAGCGGTTAGCTGCCAACTCGGCTTTCGTCTCGTCTATTCCGGCCAATAACAATGAGAACTCTTCACCGCCCAGCCGTGCTGCGGTGTCGTTGTCACGCGATACTCTGATTAATGTTTCAGCAATCTGGCGGATAACGAGATCCCCAGCGGGATGCCCGAGCGTGTCGTTGATCTTCTTCAAGTGATCAATATCGAGCAAAAGCAATGCGCAGGGCGCGCCATAGCGCCGCCATCTTTCGACCTCCCGAGACAGCGCACCTCGGAAACGACGCCGATTTGCCAGGCCTGTCAAATGATCAAGATCTGCCTCGCCGCGAAGCCGGTCGATCGTCTGATGCTGCTTGATTAATTGAGTAGCGCTCAGAATTAGTAGATCAACCTCTGCCGGAAGTTGGAAGTAGTCGAATGCTCCAGCTGACATTGCGGCATGACGCCGTTCCAATGTTGCTGCCTCTTCTCCGGCTAATATCAAGGGTATGAAATCCTGAACTTGGCCGAGCATTCGCGCGAGCTCCCGCGTTGACATACCTTTAAATGGAATGCTGGCAATAACAAGTTGCGGACGCGAACGGCGGAGCGATATGGGCGCGGCGATGCCGGTGCACACACCTGCGACGTGAATTCCCGCCGCCTCGAGCGTTGCCGGCAGCGTAACGAGCGGTTCATCTGCAATCAGTAGCACACGTCCTTGATCGCGCGAGTGGCTTTGTCTTGATCTGTCTATCTGCGACTTTGCTTTCACTTAAGTCCTCAGCGATATGAGGGAAGCTTTCTGCAAAACAAACTTTTGGGAGAGTCTTAAGTTGGTGAGAACATCGCCGGGACAATTCATAGAATAAGCCAGCGGAAGCAGCAGCTCAACGTTTAACGCGATGCCTGTCTTTCCTTGTCCAAACATTTCAAGACAAATGGGTTTGGTGTTTCAAAAGAAACATCCGCGCTTGGCCAGGTTCCGGCTGTGGGGTAATTAAGCCGAGCCGAATAGTTTGGGGAAAGGTGGCTCAGCAGCTTTACGCGGAGATTAATAAATGAGCATTTTAGCTGCCTTTAAGAGTGGCAACGGGACGAATCAGCCTGCGAATGACAGCGTTCCCCGATTAGAGGAGGCAGTCTGGCTCAACCCAAAAATGCCCAGGCGTTCCATGGACCTTGGTATGGC
>DASQPM010000402.1:0-2975 GCA_035643935.1 Pyrinomonadaceae bacterium
TAAGGTATGGAGCTAATTGCCGGAGGCTGCTGGCGCTAGCTTCTATGGCGAGGACTCTAAATCCGTGTCGTTCGATTAGGTAGCGCGTTAATGAAAACCGTAAGTCACCAAATTCGCGGCTGCCGTGAGTCGCTTCGCCCAGTCCTAAAACTCTGACGCGGGCTGCGAGTTCATCCAACGGCGGCACCTTAACGTTGTTTGGAATGACACCAGAGCGAGGAATTGCCACGCTGCGAGGGCGCAGCCACAGCGCAGCAGAATTACGAGCCTCGCGTCGCGCCCGGAGTAACTCAGCGGTCTCACGCGTTCCGCGCAGCGCCTTAACCTCTAAACGGTAACTGCCGGCGGGCTCATTGCTATCGAAAGGCCGCACCTGCAAGTCATAGGTCCCGCTCTCCTGAGCTATGATTTCAACTACTTCATCGCCATTGCGTCCTGTCGGGCTGTCTATTGAATCCAGCAACTTTCCCGCGGGGCTTTTCAATTCCACCACGACATCGACGCCCTGCTGATGCACAACGATTTCTGCTGACTCGCCGCGCGCGAGCCGCAATGTATATTCATGAGAAATCCCGGATTTCAAGGTCGCTTCAAGCGTAGTGGATCGGCTAATCGGCACAGGCGTTTGTGCCATTGCCGCAGAAAAGAAAGTAGCAGACGCCAGCAGCCAGATGATCGGCTGCAAGTGTAGTAGCATAGGCTTTGCCATCGAGGATGGGAAAACGCTTTCTATTTCACCTGAGTCGCGCATATACAACCTTTTTCATTCATCAATTTCTCTCAGTCAAATAAAAACAGAAGCGCACAACGGTTGAGTTGACGCGGCGGCGCGAATCAAAGCACCCTGCGCCGCACCAAGCACGTTGCGAAACACACTCCCGCCGCTCGCGTCCAACGATTTATTATGCCGCGCCGTCAAGACGAGCAGTATGGCCCACCACCGCCGCCATTTGTTTGAGTTGGTCAACGAACGCATCGATTGCCGAGGATTCAACTGGAATATTGAAGACCGCTGAATCAATGGCGCCGCCGAGCCTATAAGGATCGTGGCGGAGCGTGATCTCAGCCAATGAGTGTCCCACAGAATCCACGCAGTAGAACCGGAACTTTGCACCGCCGCCTGCATATGTTTCGTCGAGTGTTCCCAATTCAAACTATCGAACGTCATCAGCGCGATTTGGAAAGCCGCGCAACGTATTTGCGAGTGCCAAAGCGTCGCTGGCCTGCGCATAAATATCTGCTTGCCCAGCAAAGCTTCCGTTTGATGCGGACACTCGAAGCTGAAGCAAATATTCCTCGACATAGATAACTGAGATTTTTAGAACAGTTTTCACAACGAGAAGAATAGCGGCATAACGTTTGAGTTGACGCGGCGGGAGACAACTGCGTTACGGACAAGTTGTCGATGACAAGCCCGCTGAATCCGCTCGCGTCCAACGATTTGTTATCCGTCGTTGATTGTAGCGCCAACGTACGGAATTTTCGCCTGCCAGAAGTCATTCAACTGACGCCACCATCTGCGTGATTCAATGCCGAGCCAAGGAACAAACGCTTCCGGGTCGACGCCATTGTTTGAGGCGACGTTCTGTAGAGATTCAAGAATACCAATAGTAGCAGCCTCTTTGACGTAATCGTCGCCTTCGATGTGCAGACGTTCAATGACGTCAAAGACCGCTGGAAATTCGGAGGTCTGCTTCGATTTGATCAAGTCGACCATATGATGAGCAAGTTCGCTCATGTCGATGTACAGCAAGCCTTCGTCAGGATTGCTGGCGCGATACTTCTCCCAGTCGGGCGCGAAGGACGGACACGCGTTGAGAAAGAAAGGCATCACTTGTTCTTTCGTTATCATGGCGAGACTAAAAGACGGATAACGTCAGAGTTCAGGTGGCCGCGCGAGCAGCCTTCAACCCTCGACCGATCTTTGATGATGGAATAGCACCCAATCGCAGCTCACCTGCAACGAGTTGTTCGGTGCGTGTTTACGCATCGATCCCAACGGCACCTTCTGCCCCCGCAGCATTAACTTAATTGGGTTGGAAACTGCAGGCGGTATCGCCCTGCGAAACAGCGAGTCTGTGGGGTCGAACAAATACAAATTCAATGTTGCCGCTATGGTCGTTGCATCGCGGCTCATCACTGCTCCGCGCTGTGCATTGTTGTAGATCTGCATGAATCCTGGAATATGGAGGAGCGCGCAGTCGCCGGGATTGAGCCGAAGCAGACTGCCGTGCACGTTCAATGACCCGTAGAGCGTATACGTATCAACCACAGCGTTCTCGCCGCTGTCATCGTGAATCTGAAATTCAACGTACACGTGGCGATAACCAGCCGGATAGCCGGCATCGGATTTGTAAATTGGTCTGCCAGACACGGGCAGTAATAAGGAAACAGCCGAGGGATTGACGACACGAATGGTGTAGACGAACGCCTCGTTGATCGAGTACTCCCGTTTATTAAGGCTGATCAACTCGACGGAAAACGGAACTGCCGCGGTTTTGGCCTCCACATCATTTGAGCCGACAGCACCCATTTCAATTGTGTGTCCAGGCTTGGGATTCACCCTTACGTGTGTGTAGTCGATTTCAGAAGTGCAGGTACCAAACTGTGAAGCCGCTGGCGGAGCGGCACCGCTGGCAAATCCAATGATCGTGAAGAACGTCCAAATACGAAACAGCGAATCCATGTATCCGAACTCTTGCAACAACATCTTGCGGAGCACCGAACGCTGGCCTTCAGCTGCGGCGCGCGATCAGCATCCAAGCTGGAGTGAAAAGGTTACTTGAGAAACATGCCGTCGCGCCGTCAGCTGCCAGGCTTTGTTAGGCGCGGTGTGCAGGGTGACGAGCGGTCCTTCCTTTCACAACCAAGTACCCGTAGCCGAGCGCGAGCACGAGATACACGCCTGCCGTCACCCACCCCATCCCTGTGTTCCAAATCGCTTGCGCCTGAGCGAGGCTTATAGCGAACGCGAG
>DASQPM010000403.1:0-3975 GCA_035643935.1 Pyrinomonadaceae bacterium
TTTCGATCTGTCTGATGACGGCGGCACCTCTTGTGCTGGCGCAAACCACGCGGCGCACATCAGCCAAAATCGCCGGGCCTTTGCCAAAGGAGAAGGCGACGCCCTCGTCCACGCCAGCCGAAAATCGCGAACAAGTTGAGACAGTCAAGATCGATACAAACCTGGTTATGGTCCCGGTTGCAGTTACCACTGCGGATGGAAGGAACGTAGCAGATTTGCGTCAGGATGAGTTCAACGTGGCAGAAGACGGCGTGAAGCAACAGATCGCGCTGTTCGCCACCACGCGCCTGCCTGTGAGCGTTGTGTTGCTGCTTGATACCAGCGCCAGCACCAGGGATAAGCTCACCTTAATGCAGGCTGCTGCTGTTGCGTTTGTTGAAAAACTCGAAGCTGCGGATCGCGTAAAAGTGATCTCATTCGACAGCCAGGTTCGTGAACTGAGCAACTTCTCGAGCAATCGTGCAACCCTGAAGGCTGCGATTGGCAAGACCACGTCAGGCGAAGGCACGAAGCTTTACGATGCTTTCGAGCTGGCCCTGTCGTCATTGCGCAAACTCGAAGGCCGCAAAGCGATCGTGCTTTTTAGCGACGGTGTTGATTGGCATAGCGATCAGGCGTCCGACTACAGCACTCTTCGCTGGCTGGAGGAAGAAGGTGTGGTTGTTTATCCGATACGCTATAACACTCGCGCGGAGGTAGAACGAATTGCGCGCCACGGCGGTGAGGACAACACAACCGAATTGCCGACGATCGATGTTATTCGCAAGTCGAAGAGCGGCACTACCGAACCAACATTTCCCAGCGATGATCCGCGCGAGGGTCCGCCGCCTGGTCAGCCCACGAATACGGGAATACTTGGTCTGCCATCTGCTGCAGAGATTATGAGAAGAGGCCGGACCGGCGTTCCCCGGCCTGGTGAACCTTCAACGGAGCAGCGTACAACGCCAGGCACACCGCGCAAGCCCAAGTCTGAGACTGAGCCTCGTGGCCGGCATGGCGGCGATCCGATCAGTGAAATGCTGGACCGGCTGTACCTGGTTGCTGACAAATATCTCAATGACCTCGCCGACAAATCCGGTGGCACAGTCTTAAGAGTTGATGACCTCTCGACACTGCCCGACGCCTTCGCGAAAGTAGCGGCCGAACTTCAGCTGCAGTACATCATCGGATATTACCCAACCAACAAGGCGCACGATGGCGAGTATCGAAACATCAATGTCACCAGCAGTCGCCAACAGGTCGTCATTCGCGCGCGCCCCGGATACCGCGCCCCCAGCGGCAATTGATCTGGCGAATCGCTACCAGCTTCACTGCCACAGGTTCTTGTTTGCTCTTATTCACTCGTGCTAGTTTTGCTCGCCCGGAAAAAGTAGGACAGACTTTCCAGTCTGTCCAGAAAGCCGACAGGCAGGAATGCCTGTCTTACTTACCATGCCTGATCGAAACGATGCCTGGGAATTGCTGTGTGAGTACACGAAGGGCGATAGCCTGCGTAAGCATGCCCTGGCAGTTGAGGCGGCGATGCGGTCTTGCGTTCAGCGATACGGCGGTGCCGATGACGCCGAAGACGAGTGGGGATTGGTGGGACTACTTCATGATTTCGACTATGAAATGTTTCCCACGGCCGATCAGCATCCGTTCACCGGCGCAAACATACTCTGCGGGCGCGGCTATTCCGAGCGTTTCATCCGGGCCATCATGGGCCATGCGACCTACACTGGTGTGCCGCGCGACACCGCAATGGCCCGCGCGCTTTTTGCCACCGACGAGCTGTGCGGCTTTCTGGTGGCCTGCGCGTTGGTGCGGCCGGCAAAAAGTCTTGACGATCTTGAAGTATCTTCCGTGAAGAAGAAATTAAAGGACAAGGCGTTTGCGCGCTCGGTGAACAGAGACGACATTCGGCAGGGAGTCGAGGAATTGGGTGTTGATATGGACGAGCATATTCGCTTTGTCATCGACGCCTTGCGGCCCGTGCAGGAACAAATTGGGTTAAAGCGCGTGGACGCCAGCGTTGGCTAGAGATGCTTGTTCTGGCGTTAACCTGCGTTGCGTTGCAAACCAGGCTGCGGTTGAATCGGGCGCGAGCGCGAAGTCGCGAAAGAGGCACAGAGAAAAATCGCCACCGTAAGGAATAATGCAATGAGCGCGGTCAATGCCGCCTGAAGTTTTCGCCGGCGTGCGGTATGGCGATAGACGAAGATCGATGCTATCAACGTAGCGATTAGAGGCAAGAGAAAGGTCGTGAAGACTACGGCGCCCGGTTTCATCAAGGGCGTAAGCGATGAAAACACAAACAGTATGATCGCAATGACGCCGCCGGCACCGATGACAGCGGCTATCAGCGAGGAAACAAATACCAGCTTCAGTCGCATGCGTTGAAAAGTTCCTTCAAAAGCGGTGGTTGCCGTGAATTCGTCTGAGTGGAGCAGTACGTCGAAAAGGCGGCCCAAGGATAACACAGCATTCTAAAACGAGCGTTTTACTGGGACCGCTCTCGCCCACATGGCCAGGTTAGCAGACAGGGTTGAGTAATCGCGTTGTTCGCGCTTCGCGCTCATTGCGGGCGGGACGCCCGCGATCCCAGTTGTTACACTGCAAATATGGTTACCAGAAGCGCACTGATTTATCTGTCGAGACAGGAAGGGCTGAAAGAATTTGCCGCCCGCTTCCGTCCCTTTAAAAAGCTGACGACGCGTTTTGTCGCCGGAGAGAACATAGACGAGGCAGTTGTTGCCATACGGGAACTCAACGCCGATCGTTGTTCCGCATCTTTCGATCATCTAAACGAGTCGGTCGCGAACCCAGCTGAAGCTGAAGCTGAAGTAAAAGAGTATCTGCGCATCCTGACCCAGATTGACGAGACCGGTATCAATTCGAATGTCTCGATCAAACTTACGCAGTTTGGTCTCGAACTCTATAAGGAGCTCGCTTACAAAAACGCGCGTGCAGTCGTTGAAGACGCTGCACGGCGTGGCAACTTTGTACGGGTGGACATGGAGGGTTCAAACGTAACGCAGGCGACGATCGATATCTTTAAACGCCTGCGTGCAGAGTTTGGCCTGAATGACGTCGGCATCGTTTTGCAATCATATTTGCGCCGCACCTATGAGGACGCGCAACAACTTGTAGAACTACCGGCGCGCATTCGCATCTGCAAAGGCGCTTACAACGAGCCGCCCGAAGTCGCCTTTCCCAACAAGAAAGATACCGATGAAAACTATGTGCGGGTGATGCAGTTGTTACTTGCCAGCGGTGTGTACCACGGAATCGCCACGCACGATCCACACATGATCGACGCCACCATTGCTTTCGCGCAGAAGCAGGGAATCGGCAAAGAAAGCTTTGAGTTTCAAATGCTTTACGGCGTGCGGCGCGATTTGCAGCGGCAACTGGCGAAAGACGGATATAACATGAGAGTCTACGTGCCCTATGGCAAACACTGGTATCCTTATTTTATGCGACGCCTCGCGGAACGACCGGCGAACGTCTGGTTTGTTTTGAAGAACATGATGAAAGGTTGAGATGTAAAGCAAACTGTTAGTTTGCGGTGGCTCGGTGCGCTCAAACTTGAAGCCTGTGCAACCGCCGCAAACTAACAGTTTGCTTTACAACTAATATGGACAATCTCGTTTGGATTCTGTGGTGCATACTCGGCGCTATCTTGATTGTGGCCGAGGTTTTCACGTCAGGATTCGTGCTGTTGTGGTTCGGCATCGGCGCGCTGGCGGCTGCATTTGCCGGCATAGTCGGCATCCATAACCTGGGTTTGCAGTTTGTAATCTTCGCCGTGGTTTCGGTTGGTTTGACGCTGGCCTCACGCACAATTTTTCTCAACTACTTTTCGCGCGAACATACTGGTGACTCATTGCGCAGCGGCGTTGATTCGCTGCCGGGAAAGATCGGCACGGTGGTCTCCTCCAGTCGCGGGGCAATGCGGGAAGGCGCAGTTAAGGTTTTTGGTTCGACGTGGACTGC
>DASQPM010000404.1:0-6745 GCA_035643935.1 Pyrinomonadaceae bacterium
TGTTCTTTGGCTACTGCAGTTGCCCTCCGGGCTCCTTCCGCAGCCAAAGAACACTTAATAGCAATTTCACCTGTAAACGATGTCATGGCACTTCTGGGTGTAAACGATGTCGTGGCACTTATCATCCGGTCGCTACCGCTCGCGGTTCTGCAATGGTTGCACTTCCAAATTGAATTCGCGGATAAACATTTCGCGCCTACCGCGCTACAAAGCAGGACGATTGAGTCGTAAATAGGTTGATTGAGGTCCAGACATTTAAATTTGACGGTCAACCGCATCGCACCTGGCGCGCTGACCTCGTTCGTCAGGAAGGCCCGTTGCTAGTCCTTGAGGGAAAGTTTGCTGCCGAGATTGAACACGATCTACTGGGAACCATTGCCAGCGGCACTAACAGTCTTGAGTACTACTGGCTCGATCGTTGGTACAATGTCTTTCGCTTTTCGCAACCGAACGGCGAGCTGAGGAATTATTACTGCAACGTCAATGTGCCACCAGCTTTTGATGGAGAGATTCTGAGCTACGTGGATTTGGATCTGGACATTCTAGTTGCGCCCGATTTTTCTTTTCAAATACTCGACGCGCAAGACTTTGAACACAACGCGCAGGTTTACGGTTACGACGATGAAATTCGCGCCAACGCACAACGCGCGCTCGATGAATTGGTTGCTATGATCGGCAAGCGCGCTTTTCCGTTTAACGACGCCCAGTAGCATAGGCTTCAGCCTGTGCTGGCGGAGAGGCACAGACTGAAGTCCATGCTACTCATGAGTCACACAGGCTTGTGTCTTTTGCCGGCGCAGCACTGAAGTCTATGCTACTTTTACCAATCCAAACATGACTTCCAAACAACAACCCAAACAGTCCAAATCCAAACTCGAGCTCCTAAAAGAGCGCTCGCTCAAGGCTGAAGCCGGTGGCGGCGCCGCGCGCATTGAGAAACAGCACGCCGCAAACAAGCTGACTGCGCGGGAGCGCATCGAGTTCCTGCTGGATGAAGGAACGTTTGAAGAATTCGATAAGCTGGTGGTCCATCGCTCAACGGATTTTGGCATGGAGGAACAGCTCTTTCCCGGCGACGGCGTAGTTACCGGTCACGGTTTGATCGATGGTCGCAAGGTTTTTGTCTTCGCACAGGACTTTACCGTCTTTGGCGGTTCTCTTTCTGAAACTCACGCGGAAAAGATTTGCAAAGTGATGGATCTGGCAATGAAAGTCGGCGCGCCTATTGTCGGACTGAACGATTCAGGCGGCGCGCGCATTCAGGAAGGCGTCGTCAGTCTCGGCGGTTATGCGGATATTTTTCTTCGCAACACGCTGGCTAGCGGCGTGGTGCCGCAAATCAGTTGCATCCTTGGACCATGTGCCGGCGGTGCGGTTTACAGTCCGGCAATCACCGACTTTAACATCATGGTGAAGGACACGTCGTACATGTTCATCACCGGGCCGGACGTTATCAAGACGGTGACGCACCAGGACGTAACGAAAGAAGAGCTTGGCGGCGCGATGACGCACAATCGCATTTCCGGCGTCGCCCATTTCGCAGCCGACTCAGACGAGCACGCCTTGCAAATGGTGCGCGAGCTGCTGTCGTTTGTTCCCTCAAACAATCTTGACGACGCGCCGCGCGTGCTGCCAACCGATTCGCCGGACAGGACAGAGGAGAAGCTCAACACCATCGTTCCCGAAGCTTCAAATCAACCCTATGACATTCGCGAAGTGATTACGGCAGTGGTTGATGACGGTTACTTTTTCGAGGTGCAGCAGCATCACGCGCCGAATATTTGCGTTGGCTTTGCGCGACTCGACGGGCGGCCGGTGGGAATCGTTGCCAATCAACCCGCGTTTCTTGCCGGTGTTCTTGATATTGATGCTTCAGTCAAAGGCGCGCGCTTCGTTCGCTTTTGCGATTGCTTCAATGTGCCGTTGATAGTCTTCGAAGACGTGCCCGGTTTTCTGCCAGGCGTTTCGCAGGAACACGGCGGCATCATTCGCCACGGCGCGAAGTTGCTTTATGCGTTTGCCGAAGCGACAGTGCCGAAGCTGACAGTAATAACTCGAAAGGCATATGGCGGCGCCTATTGCGTGATGGCTTCAAAGCATATTCGCACTGATGTCAACTTCGCCTGGCCCTCAGCAGAAATAGCGGTGATGGGCCCGGAAGGCGCGGTTGGCGTTTTGTATCGCAGAGAGATCAATGAAGCGAAGGACAAAGAGGCCGCGCGCCGCTCACGAATTATTGAGTTGGAAGATAAGTTTGCGAATCCCTACGTAGCCGCCGAACGAGGCTTTGTTGATGAAGTAATCGAACCGGCACTCACCAGACCCAAACTCATTCGCGCGCTGTCGCTGCTTGAGAACAAGCGCGATACGAACCCACCAAAGAAGCACGGCAACATTCCCCTGTAGGGGCTAGTTCAGGGCGCTGAATCATTTGCCCTCATACGCTCGTTTCAATGTTGCGATGTCGATTTTTTTCATTTGCAGCATGGCCTCCATGACCCTTTGCGCTTTCTGCGGATCTTTATCTCCAATCATCTCGATCAAAACCCTCGGAGTTATCTGCCATGACAAACCATACTTGTCTTTAAGCCAGCCGCATTGCGACTCTTGACCGCCATTGGCAGTCAGCTTCTCCCAAAAGTAGTCGACCTCTTCCTGCGACCCGCAGTCGACGACGAAGGATATGGCTTCTGTAAATTTGAAATGCGGGCCGGCGTTGATGGCCACAAAGTTCTGTCCCTCGAGTTGAAACTCCAGGGTCATCACCGAACCTTCCGGTCTTCCGGCGGCTTTGGAGCTTGCATCGTTATAACGCGTAATGTTCACAACCTTCGAATTCTTGAAAATAGAGACGTAAAAATTGACTGCCTCTTCGGCTTGATTGTCGAACCACAGGAACGGAGTGATCTTTTGCATACTGTCTCCTTTTGGTTTTTATTTCCGAGCTCTGGCTTTCGCATCGGTTCTGGAATATTGCGCCTTAATTCAAAATTGCAGCCTTATCCCTTGCCCTTTCCCCTCACCTGCACCTGGCATTGGTTTGCCTGATTGATCAAAGCCTTCGTACAAAATCGTCGACGTAAAGGAATTCCCATCAGGGGAAAGAGTAATCTTTTCCTTAAGGACGCCATGACCTCCGGGAAGCCAACCGCCGCTGCTGCTTTTGCTTTCAGCTGGACTGGGAATTCGCGTTATATAGAACTCGTACTTTGCTTCATACTCATTGCCATCTACATGCTTCCAGACTCCATAGGCGGGCGGGACAGGGGGAGCTGCATCATAGTTGGACGATTCGGTCATCGTACCGCCGGCATTGAACACATACATGAATTCGAGATCCTTAATCTCACCAAATGCGCCGGTTTGGAATTGCAGCTTCTCCTTCCATGCGCCCGCCAAACTCGGAGAGAGGTCTGTTCTATTTGAATCGTCTGATTGCAGCCGGCAACTGGTGAACAGAAGAGTTACAAAGAGCATTAGGGAGGACAATAGAAATGTTTGGTTAGAATTCGAACTGTTTACCATGACTCTGACAGGCTACACACTTCTTACGGGCGCCGAAAGCCGTGCTTCAGCTGCGGCGCGCGATCAGCTTTAAAGCTGAGCGGGAAAAGATTACTTGAGAAACATGCTATCGTGCCTGAGCTGCAAGCGCTTGTTCGGCGGCGCGCTACATAACCTCGAAGCCTCTAGAACTTCGACAAAACTTGGAAAATGTTTCCAACCATTCATAGGTTGTAGAGTAGAATTCGTTCTCATCAATATCACCAGCATTCACACCAGGGCCGAACTCGGCGAGCTTCTTTGGCTCCTTCGAAACCGACAGGTTCGCCAACATCCGCTCTCCGACATTCATGCTGTCGAGTTTGTGCACAACAGCATCAGCAATTCGAGATGCCTGCCCCGCATCGACTTTCCCGGCAGATCCGTGCGCTCCCATACGTTCGTGATCCTCTTCTGAGATCACATTCGCGGCGAATAACAGCTCGAGCGTGGGGCGCCAATTCCAGGCATTGACCTGGAGATCTTCGCCCTGTGATGGAACAAGGATGAAAGTCATAAACGAGAAGCCGTCGAACGGTTGAGTTGACGCGGCGGCGCGAATCAAAGCACCCTGCGCCAAACCAAGCAAGTTGAGAAACACGCTCCCGCCGCTCGCGTCCAACGATTTGTTGGGCGTCAACGATGAGTTACTTTTTCGCCTTTACATTAGCGAGCCGACATCACGGCACCAGCCCGATTTGCTTCATAAAAGTTTGGTTATCCCAGAACAAATATTCTTCATCCATAACGCCATTCTTCCAGTGCCCGACAGTGCACATTGTTAACTTAAAAGGCTTGCCCGTCGGTGCGATAGTCTTACCATCTGGTCCCGGCATAGGTTTGGTGAACGTGCCCTCCATAATGCCGACGACGCTGGTCCATTCACCGGATGCGATTTTGATCGGATGAACTTGAATCCGTGTATCTGGCGCGTAAACAAACATGGCCTTCAAGTCCTCTATGTGCTTCTCGATTCCCTTCGTCTGGTGCCCGTCGGGCCAGTGCACAGTAATAATGTCGTTGGCATGACTCTCGCGCAACCGGTCCCATTTCTGGTTCGTAAAAACGTCAAAGTCGAGCGTGTCAAACGTGGCGAGCTGTTGGTCAGCAATCTTCTTCGCGGTCTCGTAGTGTTCGAGTTTGGAATTCGATGTAGTGCTACAACCGGCTAGCAGGAGAATCGCGAAAACCAGACAAAGTGAATTGAGTGGAATTTTCATTTTACCTCCCTTTCGTGCGTACATATGACGCCCAACGTTTGAGTTGACGCGGCGGCGGTCAACCAGGTTACGGACAAGTTATCGATGACAAGCCCGCTGGTTCCGTTCGCGTCCAACGATTTGTTGTGCGCACGGCTAGATTACAGTTAACTGTCGAATACCGAGAATCGTCAACACCAGCAAAGCGAAGCCAAAGAAACAAAGTGACGCACCATAAAGTATTCGTGCGTGTTTGTCGCGCCGAACAATTTGCTGAAACCCCGCCATGAATTCCCGATATATTGGATCGTCGTCGATAGCTGTTTGCGGGAGCCGTTGGAACGCCGCCTGCTTTAGTTTCTCGGTGCTCGCTAGGATGATTGCCGGAAGATCAGTGAGGCCAGTACAAAACTCAACCTCAACCCGAGTCCGCTGCAAGCGCTTGTTCGGCGGCGCCCGTAGCTAAATCATTCTAGGCGGATCTTATTGATTGCTACTCAATTCCTTTTGCAGCTCTTCAACTTGAAGACTTCTCCAAAGGGCCAAAGCGTAATATGCAGCGGCTTCACCACCGATCCGAGCAACCTGCTCTCTTTTCTGGATTTCGGTGGGTGGGTAAGACCCAAAAAAGATGAACGTGCCTGTCTCTTTTGACGCCTCCTGATCGGCAAGCCCCTCATCTGAGAGTGTTCGCGTTAATAACCTCAATCGATCCAAGTACACTTGAAATTGCTCTTTAGAGAGGCCATCAATCCATGATTTGAACTCTTTGGAAACGGACCATCTCTTTGCCTTTGGAATCTTCTCCATAACAACTCGCGTCATAATGGTCTTGGCTATAGCGAATTGCTCATCGTCCATTGCACCCTCGCGGTTGAGAAGCCGCCGAACATAGCAGTTGACCGGGCGGCGCGAATTAATTCACCCCCGCCGGATCAATGATGATGCAAATCGCGCAACCGCCGCTCGGGTCCAACGAGGTGTTCGGCGCGGTGGGGCCGCGATGCATCCGTCAGAAGTCCACGGACTTGCGATAGCCTCTATCGCCCCACTGAATCAGGCGCGCCTCATCCTCGGACCACCATACGAGAACGCGTCCCATCAGGGAGCGGTCGGCGGCGAGCCGCATCACCGCCTCCGAGATCTGATCGATGCTCAGCAGTCGGGATGGTACGCCGCGTTCGATACGCTCGGCAGGGGTCAGCGACTCCCAGTACTGACGAACGCCGTCCGTCGCGATCCAGCCCGGCGCGAGACAATTCACGCGAATGCCGTCCGTCTCTGCCAATGAGGCGAGTCTCGTTGTCATCCGGATCATGCCTGCCTTCGCGACGTCATAGCCGGGAAAGCCTCCCGGCGTGTTTCGCCCGTGCCACAGTGCCGAGATGGATGCGATGTTCACGATGGCACCGCCGCCTCCGCGCCGCATGGCCTCGATCGCCCAGCGCGTGGCATAGATCGCTCCAAGAAGATCCGTCTCTACGGCATCCATCCAATCCTCGATGCCTTCGCCACCGTGCGGCGCCGACGCGTTGTTGACCAACACACTGACGCCTCCAAACGTCGTTTCCGCGAACGAAATGAGATCACGCATTTGTGATTCTATGCGCACATCAGTTCGACAGAAAGCCGCGCGACCTCCAGCGCTCTCGATCATCTGGACAGTTTCGTGGCCGCCGGCCTCGTCGAGGTCCGAGACAACGACTAGGACGCCGGCCCTGGCAAAGTGTGCGGCAATCGCCCGGCCGCAACCAGCACCGCCCGCCCCTGTGACGACTACAACACCACACCCGCCTGACAGAGCGTCATTATGGTTCAGCATTACGCATCCCCCGAACAAACTATCTAGCGCCGAACGGTTGAGTTGACCGGGCGGCGCGAGTCATTCAACCTTCGCCGGACCAATGATGATGCGAAACGCGCAACCGCCTCTCCGGTCCAACGATTTGTTCGACGGCGACCTGTAGCAAGCGAACGTCGTTCGTTAGTTGTTGCGCGATGAA
>DASQPM010000405.1:0-7033 GCA_035643935.1 Pyrinomonadaceae bacterium
TGTTGGTCCTCGGCGAAGCATACTCGCATAAACAGTCGCAAGCCTCCAAGCGAACCAGCGAGCATTGGTTCACTCTTGTCATAAGGGATGTGAAAAAAGGTAGCCATCGCTGCGGCTATGCCGCCTGATGTGAGGCGGTGGCTTTGTCCCGCCGTTAAGTCTGGTTAGGCATCGGGCTATGCCCGGGGCATAGCCGCTTATGGCGGAATAGAAGGAGAAGCAGAAAACATTTGGGGTGTTTGGTTGTTTATTTAGTCAATACAACAAGATTTGCGGATGGTTCAGCGAATGGTTGCACGTTCCAAAGATTCTAATGGTTACATGAGAGTCGCCCTGGCTCGGTTGCTTGCACTCATCTTTATTCTGGTGGTCGTCGCGGGAGTAGACGCCCAGAAGCAAAGCGCTTCCGCAAACGAAGTTGAGCGGTTAATGAGTATCGCAACGACCGCGCAGGAAGAGGGCCACTACGATGAAGCAATCCTCGCCTATCGCAAGGTGGTGGCATTAAGCAAAGAGTCGCCGAAAAATGCGGCGTTGGCCTACTTCAACGCCGGCACCATCTATCTTCAGTTCAAAAAGTACGATGAGGCGGCGAATGCTTTTCAGAAATCCATCCTCCTCGAACCGAATTCTGCTGAAGCTAACAACAACCTCGGGGAAGCGCTCGCATCTTTGAAAAAGTACAGCCAGGCTGTCGCAGCTTTTCAGCGGGCCATTGCGCTCGATCACAATCTGCTAATTGCGCAATTCAATATGGGCCTTGCCTATGGCCAGATGGACCAATTGAAATATGCCGAGTTTGTTTACAAGGTTTTAAATCGCGACCATCCTAATTATGCACTTGGTTACGATGGTATGGCGGTCACGCTGGCAAAGTCGGGCCGAGCACGTGAAGCGATTCCGCTTCACGAAAAAGCGATCAGCCTGAGCCCCGACAGCCCCGCCTTCTACTACAATCTCGGTATTAGTTATTTAGTTCTGGGCAACACAGAGAGGGCGCTGGAGCAGAAAGAAAAACTGCTCCAGCTTGATCCGCTTGCAGCAAATCGCCTGGCGATTCTCATCGCAAAGCATCAGAAATGACATTGTGCTAATTCTGAAAAATTAGAAGTTTCCGGCACACTCCGGATGTCCACAATCGCAATCAAGTTCCAAAGTCTCGCCGGCGCCTTCGCATGACGCGCTGCAATACTTGCCGTCTGGCTGAGGTGGACACGTACAGACCGGGTTCTTGCATTTGTTCTCTTTTTCGTCCGCCATAATTCCTCCCGCTGCGAATATATTGGGCGCATAGAGTAACACACGCGGCGCTGAGCAGTTAATTTTTCCTCCTTTAAGCGGTTCGGGTTACGACTCTGCAAGCGCATTGGCAATCTCGGCAGCCACGCGTGCGTTGTTTTCGAGTAGAGCGATGTTGGCACTCAGTGTACTGCCGGCGCTGGTCTCCGCCATGTGGGACAACAGAAATGGCGTTAGCTCTCGTCCCGAAATGTTTTGCTCTTCCGCTTGTTTCAACGCCGCATCAAGCGTTCTCTTTAGATCATTAGCAGGCACTGCGAATTCTGCCGGCACCGGAACCGTTACCAACAGCGCGCGGTCCAGTTTCAAATCTTCCTGAGCGCGAAAAAGTTTTGCTACTTCGAAAGGATTGTTCACTGAAATATCAACCGGCAGGCCGCTGCGCGGCGAATAGAAGGCGGGCATTTCGTCGCAGCCGTAACCAACCACAGTGATGCCGTGAGTTTCCAGCCATTCTCGCGTGGCGGCCAGGTCGAGAACGATTTTCGCGCCAGAGCAAACCACGATGATCGGCGTGGCAGCAAGCGCGGGGAGGTCGGCGGAAATATCCGGCAGCGAACCGCGATGCACGCCGCCAATACCGCCGGTCGCAAACACTTTTATGCCGGCGCGTTTAGCGATCCAACTGCTGGTTGCCACCGTTGTCGCGCCATTCCACTTTTGTGCAACTGCAATCGGCAGATCGCGTATGCTGACTTTCTTGATATCGTTGTCTTCAGCTATGAATCGAACTTGCTCTGCTGTTAGTCCAACACAGAGTTCGCCCTTAAGGATCGCAATCGTCGCCGGCACACCACTTCCCGCACGAACGATCTCTTCAAGCCGTTGCGCCGTCGCGAGATTTTGCGGCCGCGGCAACCCATGGGCGGTGACCGTCGATTCAAGCGCCACGGTTGGTTTGTTTGCTAAAACGGCCGATTCAACTTCCGGACTAAGAGTAAGAAGGGCTTTATCCATTTTCGGTTGATCCAAGTCAAAGCCAGCGGGGGCCCAAGCTCACCTTCGTTGAGCTCTCATTTGGAACGTAACAACTGGCAAAACGCGACGCGAATTCAATTTGGAAGTGCAACCGGTTTTAGTTCAACAACAATCGCGCACCGAAGATTGATGCTGGCAACAAAACAAGAACGCGCTCAATGCAGAACCGCGAGCGGACCGGGGTCTCCAAGCGGGCTGCCCGCTTGGGGTGGTGGATGCGACCGGATGCTACCTTTGAAGATGAAATAGATCATTCGAGCGCCCTTGAACATTGAATGCTAGCATCCGGTCGCTACCGCTCGCGGTTCTGCAATGGTTGCACTTCCAAATTGAATTCGCGAATTAGAAATGATATATGGAAAATCTTTGGTTCAATCCCTTTTTCCATTATTCATTACTCATTTGTTGGGAATCAGGAAGGGCGGCATGCCCCCGCTCTTCTAAGTTGCAAAGTAAACGTCGTCCCGCCTCCGTCTTGCCTGTTCCAATTAATTTCCGCATCGATCAAGCTCGCCCGCGCGCGCATATTTGCCAGCCCACGGCCTTCCTTTCTTCCTTCCTGCGCGGGATCAAACTCGCGACCATCGTCGGTAATTGTTAATTCGAAGCCGTTGGTTGCCGTAACACCGACATGCATTTTCACATGGCTTGCATCGGAGTGACGGCAAATGTTGTTCAAAGCTTCCTGGACGATGCGATAGACTTGCATCTGCACATTCGGCGTCAATAGCACTCGCTCTTCAAGCGAATCATCACAAACAAATTCGTATTCAAACTTTCGCTCCGCCGGCGCATCTTGCACCGCATGGGAAAGTGCAAACTCGAGCGCCGCCGCGAAGCCAACGTTTTGCAGCACCGACGGACTGAGGTCTTCACAAATCCGCCGCACTTCCTGCGAGATTGATTCGATCTCATTGCGTAAGCCGGTTGCATTCAGGGCGGAACCTTGTCCGCCGGCGGTGGTTGCTGGTTGATCGGTCAGCAGCAACAGGTGGCGCAGGTCGGCAAGGGTTTGATCGTGAAGATCGCGCGCGATACGCCGGCGCTCGCGTTCGGCTTCATTGGCAAGATTCAGACGGGCGTCGGCGAGTTCGCGATTCGCGCTCGTCAGCGCCGCGCTGGTTCTGGCGATGCGACGCCGTTCTTCAATGGCCCAAAACAAGGCCAGCAACGCCAGCGTCAACAGGATTGCGAGCGCCGTCGAGGTCCACGGGAACGGCGCTCTCGCAATCGTCAACTCAAACGACAGCGGCTCAGACGAGACGAGATCGCGGCTGAAGGCGCGCGCGGTAACGCGATATTTGCCCGGCGACAGACTCTCCATCGCAAATTGCGATTCATGCGAAACCTTTTGCTTTATCAGTTCGCCTTTAGCATTCGACATTGTGAACGCGTATTGAAACTGTTCAGGAAAAGTGCGGCTGCTGATGGCCGCCACGTCGAGCAACAAACCATTCTGCGGGTATTCGAGATAAATGCCTGATTGTAATTCAGCCGGCGAATGGATCCGTTTGCTGATCACGCGCGCGGCGTAGACGGTGGGCGCGAAAGCGTCCGGCGCGAAACGAGCGATGCCACGGCTGGTCCCCACCAATAACAAGCTGCGTCCATCCGCTCCCTTTTGCGAAAGCACGGCAAACGCATTCTGCGAAGGCAACCCTTGTTCAGCATCAACTTGTGAAACAAGCGGCACGCTGAGTCGCTCGTCGAGTGCGATTTTCAGCAGGCCACTGGCAGTCGTAGCGCACCACACCTCATTCTTTTTCTCGTCTGAGCCGTTTAGCAGGAAACGAGCTTCATAGCCTGCCGCCGCAGCAACGCAATCGTTGCCAGCGCGACAAAGAAACACCCCGCGACTGGTAGCAAACCAAAGTGACTGCGCCGCAGTTTGAGTTATCGAGCGCACCGTGCTGTTGTTTAGTTTTGCAAACTCAGCCTTGTTGCTCGCCTGTGCGCCATCGAAACTAAGCACGCCGTCTTTGTTTGTGCCCAGCAATAACCTGACGTCACCGTCGGCGAAGAGACTAATGATTTCACGGCTGGTATTGGCATCGTTGGGCCAGACATTCATCACGCGGTTGTCGGCAAAACGTTCCAGGCCGCGGCCATAGCTGGCGAGATAGGTAGCGCCACGAAAGCGCGCGATAGCGCGAATGCTGCCAACCGCGTCCGCCGCTCCGGAACCAGCTTCTATGCGCGTGAACGTTTGCGATTCAAGTTGCATCTCACGCGTCAGTTTTGGGCCGACATAGAATCCCGCAGCCGAACCAATTAGCAGTCTTCCAGTGTCGTCTTCAGCGACGCAATAGATAATGTTGCGCGAGAGTTCGCTAACTGAATTCCAACGCGCGGCTTTTGCATCGTAAACAAACAGCCCCCGGTTTGTGCCCGCCAGCACCTGGCCGTTCGACGCCTGGTACAGCGTGCGCACAAAATCGCTTTCCGCGTTGTCGCCGACATTTTCCACGCGCGGAGAGTTGGGATCATAGCGGCTAACACCGCGATCGGTGCCAAACCAAACCACGTCTTCACGATCGACAAAGATCGCAAAGATGTGATCAGAGCGCAGTCCGCCCTCCGTACCGTCAAAGGTGAGGTTCACACTTTTTCGGGAAGCAGGAAAGTGGAAGACGCCGCGCCCATCGGTGCCCACCCACATGTCATCAGCGTGGCCCGGGCGCAACGCCATCACCGTTCCGGTGACTGTGCCGGCGCTTGCGGTCTCGGAAAAGTCATTGGCCGAATGCAATGCCGGTTGGTCTTTCCGGCCTTTAGTTCCTACCCACAACTGGCCGCGCGCATCGGTCGCCAGCGCGCGTACAAAAAAAGCCGGCCGCCGCGCTTGCATCTCTTTTGCCGAGTTGTTTTCAATCGCCAGCAACCCACGGCTAAGCGAACCGGCCAACAGTTTGTTATTGGCGACCGTGAGACTCGTGAGCGGCAACGCGCCGGGATTATCTCTGTCGGCACCCTCGAGCGGCTTGGCCAGAAGTTGCTTCACCTGGATCGCGCCGGCATTGGCGCGACATTCATAGACCATGCCCTGTTCGCTGGCCATCAGCAGCCGCCCACTGTCCGGCTCGATGATCGCGTTGATGGTTTGGCCTTGCAGATCTTTCACCGCTTCCACTCTGCCGCTCACAATCTGCGCCGCGCCGCTATCGGTCCCCACCCAGAGCGCTCCGCTGGCGTCAGTCAACAGAGACAGCACTCGACCTTGCGGCATTTGCGCGTCGTTGATCGTTTGCATGCGACGGCCATCGAATCTTGCCAAACCGGCTTCAGTGCCAAACCACATCATGCCGTCCTGGCCCTGTGCAATCGCGCGCACGCGATCCGACGGCAAACCGTGAAACAAAGTCACTGCGCCCCATTGATGCAGACCCGTCAGTGGCGTCGGTGAGGGCGAAGGCAATGGCGATGGAGATGGCGATGGCGATGGAGTTGGTTGACCCGTCGGTTGTGGCATTTCGTGCTGGGAGAACGCGCTGGGCAGTAGCCGGACCGTCAGGGAGGGCGTGAATGCAGTAGGCAGAAGGCAGAAGGCAGAAAGCAGCACGCAAAAAGCAACGGACCAGAATGCGGCTGGGGCTCCGCTTGCGGCTTTGCCGCCGCACAGTGCGGAATGGCTATGCCTTTCCGAGACGATTAGATTTTGATTGTTTTCGTCGAGGCTGCGCCTCGACCCGTTGAGGCGCAGCCTCATTCTTTTATAGCTATGACGGTGAGGCCGAGCCTCACCGCACTGTGCGGCGGCAGAGCCGCGAGCAAATTTGAATGCAAACATTAACGTTTTCGCGTCTTTGCCTCTTCTCGCTTCTGCTCTTCAATAAACTTCTTTTGATCGCGCTCGATCCAGGCTTCTAAGTCTTCGGCAGCTTTTTCCAGTTCATCGTTATTCAGCAAGCCGCGCCGCAAAGCTTCAAAGAAAGCGCGCGTGCGCACGTTGTAGGCAAGCTTTTCATAAGCCTCGTGCTCGGTGCCTTCAGCAAGCGACATGAAAAGCTTTTCATAGAGAGTGGCAAGCCGGCTTTCGACGCCACGCAGGCTTAGTGAACATTTGCGCGCGATGGCCCAGTTGGAAAGGCCCAGCGCCAGGTAGTAGAGCGCCTCCGATTCAAACTCCGTCAGCAACGGCCGTTTGAAGGAGTCTTTGAAAGCGGGATCGATCATGTCGGCGCCATCTTCAAGCACGGCGGCGACGAAGCGCAGGAAACGCGATTCAGGATTGTTTTTATGGATGAAGCCGTAAGCGGGTGGCGGATCGACTGACTTCACAATCTTGCGAATTTCGTTGATGTAGATCTCGTGCGGAAACTGGGTCCAGAAAATTATGCGCGCGGTCGGAAAGACGCGCCAGATTGCACGTGCGGCCTTCACGCCGGAAAGCTTGGGCATCTGAATGTCGAGAATGCAAACTTCGGGCTTGCCTTCGAGCGCCAGCTTCACCGTCTCTTCGCCATCAGCAGCCTCGATAACGGGCGCGTGCGATGGAAACTCTTTTTCGAGAATCTCTTTTAAGTAATGGCGCTGAGCCACGTTGTCTTCGGCAATTAGAATGGACATCTTAGTCAAGATGATAGCTTGAAAGCGGCGCTGCAGGTAACGTGGCTTGCCACACCTAAAGGAGCGAAATGCCACCCTTGGGCGGAGCGCAGGCATCCCTGCCTGCCGTCGCTGCGTAACTCAAGTCTTTCGGCACGGCTCGAATCTTTAATCCAAGCCAGTCTTTAATGCGAAGTCAGCCAACAGCGCG
>DASQPM010000406.1:0-3473 GCA_035643935.1 Pyrinomonadaceae bacterium
CCTCTCTTCACCCATCGAGCTCGACTTCGGCCAGCAAGGGCAAGTGGTCCGACGCCTTCGTCTTAGCGGCTTCAGTTACAACCTCACAATTCAATAGTCGCCCGGCAAATTGTTTCGGCACGAATACGTAATCCAGCCGCAAGTGCGGATCCCATACGGGAAAGGTGTAACCTCTCTCATCCGAGTGCAGTGTGCGATAGCCGTCGATGTAACCGGAATCGCGCATCAGTTGAATCGTCTCGCGTTGAATGTCGCGGCCACTTAACCACACAAGTCCACGAATCCACGCGGGCATGCGGCGCACATCCAGGATTTCTCCCGGCGCCAGCGTGTTAAAGTCTCCCACCAGAACGTGAAATCCCTCCTGATGTCTCTCGATGCTTTTCAATAGTGCTTGAATCTCGCGCATCCGGTGGCGTTCGCTCCACTTGGAAAATGTCGAACTCAGGTGCAAACCAAAGATGCGAGCTTCGCTGCCTTGCAGAACGATTTCAAGAAATGAATGCTTCGCGCCGGCGGGATAATGCCATTCGTGGTGGGCGATTTCTAAGCGGCTGATGTATCCGATCGAATGCTCGGGGCGCGCAGACCAAATGTGCAAATCTGTTTCGCCGGCCAGGCGACTAATAACTCTGGTGTCGGTCGCCTCCTGAAAAACAACCAGGTCGGGCGCGACGCTACGAATGACCTGCGCCAATTCCCTCTCGCGCCCGCGCCCTCCGAAGCGGATGTTATAGCTGAGCAGCTTAACGATCACGAAACTTTTTCTGCTTCTAGCACCGTGTAAAAAGGCGCATCAAACAAAACGTCGCGCGTGTAAAGAATGAAGTTTGCGGTAGCCTGAAAGTTTACCGGCCGCTCAGCCAGCTTTTGCAGTTCTTCGCGCAGCGGGTTCAGTGCCGGCGCCACGGTCGGATCTTCATTACATAGCGGCTTCGTATGCAGGGCCGGAATGTAGTAGGCGTCTTCGTTCCAAAATTCCATAACCTTGGCGCCCATAAGGGTCACGTCGATGTCGCTACTGCCGCGCCCCGCGGCGTCGAACGGCTCGCCATCTTCCCAGCGCTTGTTCGTAACGACACTGCCACGCAGAGCTACGCCCGTACCTTCAGGCAAACCAGCTTTTAGCTTCGCGCAAAACTCACGAAACTTAAGCGGATCGCCGTCGAATGCAAGTCGAATTATTCGCTCCTCAATTTTCTCGTCCGTCATCCGGGCCCTCGTTTAATCTCACTCATTGCAGTGACATGAGGTCAGTACCACCTCGCGGTAGCGGGTGGGTTCCGCGCGCTTTTTCAGAACGTCATGGTTAAATCTCCGCTGTGCCGCTGATTCTAATACCCACCCGCTACCGCGAGGTGGTACTGACCTCATGCCATTGAGGCTTAGTCTATAACGACAATAGCCTGGCAAGGATTCCAAATTGCATCAGTGCCTTCATTTCAGTTGCGATGGCTTTCGGTTTCGACTTATTTTATACCGCGGTCATCACTAACTAGTCGAACCCATTTAAAGCGAGCTTAGCAAAACGCGTCATCCGACGCTGTCCTGCCCATCGTTGTTATGATCGTTCACATCCGGCACGCGCAGATCGAAGACATTCCGGCGCTCGAGAACTTGATAGTCGACTCTGTCAGCGTGCTAAGCTTGCCATACTACACTGCAAAGCAAATCAGCAGCGCGCTGGCACATGTTTTCGGGCCGGACACCCAGTTGATACTTGACGGTACATATTTTGTAGCTGAAGCTGACAACCAGATTGCAGGCAGTGGTGGCTGGAGCAAGCGCAAGACTTTGTTTGGCGGCGATCGGGCAAAGTCTCTCGCGGATCCCTTGCTTAATCCAGCGAAAGACGCTGCACGCATCCGCGCGTTTTATGTACATCCGCGCTGGTCGCGAAAGGGCGTGGCCACGAAAATCCTGACCGCTTGCGAAGACGAGGCGCGCCTGGCGGGCTTTAGTCGGGTTGAGCTTGCGGCCACGCTTCCCGGCGAGCCGCTGTATTTGGCGAGAGGTTATCGCAAGTGTGAACCGCTGCAAATTAAAACGCCGGACGGGGAGTCACTACCGGCTTTTCGCATGGAGAAGGAAATCTAGCAGGAGATAAAACAAATGTTCGCAGCAAGAAAGTCCACTATCGATGAATGGCAAACATTTCTTGGCCAGTTTAGCGACACGCTATCAGATGCCGCGCCGCGACTGTTGGCTATCTCAGAACAACAAAGTGAAATCCCAAGGGCCGAAGACAAGTGGTCGTCTAAACAAATCATCGGTCACCTGATCGACTCGGCTGGAAACAATCATCAGCGCTTTGTGCGGGCGCAGTTCACCGATGACTTGATCTTTGCAGGTTACGAACAAAACGAATGGGTACGTGTCGAGCACTTCCAGGAAGAGCCCTGGCGCGATCTGGTTCAGTTCTGGCAACTTTACAATCAGCACATCCTGCACATCATGAAGCATGCGCCGGAAGAGACGCGCACTAAGCTGCGCCAGCGGCACAACCTGCATCAGCTTGCTTCGGAACAGATCAAAGAGGACGAACCCGTAACGCTCGAGTTTTTCATGCGTGACTACGTCGATCATATGAAGAAACACTTGAGCCAGATATTTCAGACTAGAAATGAGGGATGAGTAATGAGTGCTGGGTACGCGTCAAGCAGTTCAGAGTACAACCTTCAGGTTGCTCTTGCGCTGGGAAGAAGCAAGCTAAAGCTTGGACTCTGAACTGCTTGACGCTTACTCATTACTCATTACCTCATCACTTTTTTTAAGGAGCACAAATGGAATACACCTTCGAACAGTTAAAGCACAAAACCGTGGCCGAGCTGCGCGAGATTGCCAAGGGCAACGAACACGAAGCGTTGCAGGGCTACACGCAGTTGAATAAGGAACACTTGCTGGTCGCGCTTTCCAAGGCGCTCGGCATACAACACGAACATCACGATGTCGTCGGCGTCGACAAGGCGGCTATCAAGGCGCGCATTCGCGAAGTGAAAAAGAAGCGCGACGAGGCCTTGTCTGCGCACGACCACGCGCAACTGAAAGTCGCTCGCCGCACCATTCATCGCCTCAAGCGTCGAATTAATAAGGCTACCGTCTAGGTTCGACGGGCCTGGTTTCTTCCCCTCCCTTTGGGAGGGGTTAGGGGAGGGTGCGAAGCTTGACGCTTACCAAGCCCTCTCCCCAACCCTCTCCCAAAGGGAGAGGGAGAAAGACAACCTTTTAGTTTGTCGCAGCGTAACGACAAGCTAGGCTTATCGGACATCAAAGCCCGAATTGTTGACTTTCGTCTGGAACTGACATAGAAACTGCGTTCAGAATTTCGCCTTTCCCTAAACAAACAAAGAAGTGAGGTAGCTCATGAAAAAGGCTATCAGCGTAAGTGTCAATGGCGTCCGCCACCAACACGAGGTTGAGCCGCGCCTGTTGTTGGTCCATTACCTGCGCGACGTGCTTGGATTGACCGGCAC
>DASQPM010000407.1:0-4026 GCA_035643935.1 Pyrinomonadaceae bacterium
AAGCTGACGTTTCCGAGAGTTTCAGATGTTCTGCCTTTTCGTCGGCATTACAAGCTGAAGCGCCAAGCATGTTAGCATTCGCTTACAAAGTCGAGCAAAAGCACTATTTACGATTCACGATTTACGATTTACGAGTCATATGTCCGAACGCGCCATCGAAGAATTCCAAATCAGCGAAGAGCCGTATTATCTGCCGGTAAACGGTGAAGTCGATCTGTTCACGGCGGCGCACACGGCGCGCCTGCCGGTAATACTCAAGGGACCAACCGGCTGCGGCAAGACGCGTTTTGTCGAGCACATGGCCTGGCGCCTCGAGCGCCCGCTGATTACCGTTGCCTGTCACGAAGATTTATCGGCGACAGATCTTGTGGGAAGATTTTTGCTCGAAGGCGAAGAAACAGTTTGGCATGATGGTCCATTAACCTCGGCCGTGCGCAATGGCGCAATTTGTTATCTCGACGAGGTCGTCGAAGCGCGCAAAGACACGGTCGTCATCATCCATCCGCTGACCGACCATCGCCGCCGGCTGCCGATTGAAAAGCGCGGCACCATACTCGACGCACCGTCGGATTTCATGCTGGTGGTTTCTTACAACCCCGGCTATCAATCCATTCTCAAGGATCTGAAGCAATCGACACGCCAACGTTTTGTGGCAATCGATTTTGATTACCCACCGCCGGAATTGGAAACCGAGATCGTCGCGCGCGAAGGCGGAGTTGACGAAGGCACGGCGCGCGATCTGGTGCTCATCGGTCAGAAAGTGCGCAACCTGCGCGGACATGGATTGGAAGAAGGCGTCTCGACGCGTTTACTGATTTACGCTGCGCAACTAATCACGCTCGGCATCCCGCCTGTCACCGCCGCCAACGTGGCCATGTGCTCGCCCATCACCGACGATCGCGAGCTGCAACGCAGCATCCGCGAGATTGTGACGACGGTGATTTGATTTTGCCTTACATAAATGCAGAACGAGAACGACGATCCGAATATTCCCTCCGAACGCCAGTCGTTTCTCAAATTAACGCGCGATATTGCTGCTTTGCCTTTGGAACAATCCGCGGCCGCGCTCGAAACCGGAGCGGTAATAGCGGCCACATCTCTGCGCGCCGGTATTGAATTCTTGCGCGCCGCGCCGGAAGCCGCGAAGATTCTGGAACCTGAAGAGCTGCGTGAATGGGGCGAACTGGGCCGCCGTCTGGCGATGAGTGATGTCGAGATGGCGGTCTCTTTTTTCATCGCCGGCGTAACTGAGCAGCAAACTCTTGCTCGCGAAGCGCGCGCGTCTCTGTTTCAACTCTGCTCGCGCCAGCTTGGCCTTTCCATCGCGATTGCTCTCGAAACTTTCCGCACTGCACCCGCGCTATCGAACAGCATTTCCGATCCAAATCTTTTGACAGCAGTATTCGAGGTTGCGTCCGACATCGCGCGGCGCTCTGCACGCCACAGTGCGGATTTTCTAAACAAGACCCCGGAAGTTGTGAAGCGGCTCGAGGCTTTTGGTAGTCCTGACGTTTTGCAAAAAGCGATTGAGATGGCGGCCGGCTTCGCCGCACGCGCGGGAGGCATCGCAGCTGATGCGTGGGCCTCGCTTCCGCAAGCACTCGAAAACCTCAACAACTCTGACGCCCTCAGGTTATTGGATCAGACAATGGCGTTTCTCGAACGCGGCGGCGGCGCGGCGTTGCAGTTGTTGTTGGCTGGCGGCGAAATTCTAAAATTATTGCCAGAGGTGTTTGACGAATGGCTCGAGTTGCTTTGGGAGGTGGCCCAGCACGGCAATGCGAGTCTGGTTGCTTTTGTGCGCAGCAGCCCGCGCTTTGTTCGCAGTTTCATATCGCAAACGGATCACGAGCGCGCGGTTAACCTAGCAATACGCGTGATTCGGATCACACGCAGCATCGCCGAGACTGACGGCGAAGCGGCCCTTGCATGTTTTCGTTCCAGCCCCGGCGCATTGCGCCGCGTGACCATCGAACAGTTTGAAGAATGGGCGCGGCTGGGACTTACTGCCACCAGAAAGGATGCGCGCGCGCGTCGCAGTTATTTTGCGCTGGAAACACGAGGCAGTCATGACGCGCTACGCAGTGGTAATCAGGGACTCGCGCTGGAAACGGTTTCTCACGTTCTTCGTTTGTATGTTGAGGGACTCACCGGTAACGAAGTGGAAGTCAACTCGCTGGCAGCGGTGCCCCTGGAAACGCGCATTGGCGATGGGCGCACAATTCATCTGCCTTCCACGGTTGCGGAATTTGGCGATGATGAACTCGATTTCTGTCTTTACAAAGTGTTGGCGGCGCATGCAGCCGGACAAATTGAATTTGGAACTTATGAGCGTGGCAGCGTTGAGTTGCGTGCTGCTTTTGCGACGATAGCTGAAACCTACGCTCCCGAGAATGTTGATGCTCGCGACGCGTTTGCGATTGCCGATGAGATGGTAGGACAGACGTCCACGTCTGTCCCAGATCTTCCAGAAAGAGAGACAGGCAGGAATGCCTCTCCTACCGATGTCGACTATCGGCGCGTGCTGCAATTATTTCCCAACAAGCAACTCGCCGGCAGAATTTTTGGCACACTCGAAAATTGCCGCATCGACCGACGTCTGAGACTGAAGTATCGCGGGCTGGCGCGCGATCTGGATTTGATTCGCGAACACTTGCGCCGCAACCGTCCTTCCGTTCTTGAGCTGCCCGCCACGCTCGTTCCGTTTGAATTGCTTTTCCAAACCACCCTGCTAGGCGGCGCGACTGACAATGCGCGGCAATATTACGGCCAGATTGTTTCTGAACTGGAAACAGTAACTGAACAATATTTGTCGTCGAGTGAAACCACTGTTGGTGACAGTTTGCTGGCCACTAGTCGTGTCTATTCGTTATTTCAATCAGTGACACCTGCGGATGAGTCGGTTCAACAGTTGGAGACAGAGGAAGAATTTTCCGAGGACGAGGAAGAGCAAGCCGCCGAGAGTTTCAAGCGGATGCCGTCGCAGCAGAATCCGCAGCGGCGCGACGCGCGCGATTTATTCAACGCCTGGAACGATCCGAATAACGAAGGCGAACCTGATGAACTTGCGGGCGCAGAGAGTTGGAGCGAAGGTGAATTTCCTGAACAGGCGATTGAGGAAGGCGAAGTTGCCTACAACTACGACGAGTGGGACCGCGAGTTGACCGACCACCGTTTGGGTTGGTGCCGCGTGATTGAGAAGAAAGTAAAACATGGCGATCGCGAGTTTGTTGAGCAGACGCGCGATCGGCACCGGGGCGTAATTTCTTCAATTCGGCACCAGTTTCAATTGATGAAGCCGGAAGAACTGTTGCGCGTAACCAATGAATTGGATGGCGAGGAATTTGATTTGAATGCGGTGATCGATTACGTCATCGATCGCAAAGCGGATGGCCACCAATCGGAACGTTTGTATACAAAGCGCCTGCGACGACAGCGCGACGTGGCAGTTTCGTTTCTGCTGGATCAGTCTTCATCCACGGCGCGCACGATTGGGCGGCATCCGCTGCAGCCGTACACGCGACCGGGCCGGCGCATTATCGAGATTGAAAAAGAAGGATTGGTACTAATGAGCGAGGCGCTTGAAGCCGTGGGCGATGCTTACTCAATCAATGGGTTTACTTCCGAGGGGCGCCGCAACGTAAAGTTTTATGTGGTGAAAGATTTTGCTGAAAAGTATTCCGACGAAGTGAAACAAAGGATTGGAGGCATCAATTTTCAGAACAACACGCGGCTCGGCGCTGCCATTCGTCATGCGACGGCAAAACTTGCGAAACAAACTGCGCGCACGCGGCTGCTGATAGTTTTGTCAGACGGGCGGCCTTACGATCACGATTACGGCGACGCGCGTTACGCACGCGAAGACACGCGCGAAGCTCTGCGACAAGCCAAGAACCAGGGGATCACACCGTTTTGCATAACCATCGATCGCGAGTCGGAAGCCGAGCTGAAGGATCTTTACGGCGACATTGGCTACACAATCATCGACGATGTGTTGACGCTGCCTGAGCGGATGCCAGGGATTTA
>DASQPM010000408.1:0-5299 GCA_035643935.1 Pyrinomonadaceae bacterium
CCTGTCGGCGATCTTTCATGTAACCGAACACTTCTCGATGCACACGGGCCAGATCATTCTGCTGGCAAAGATGCTGGCGGATATTGATCTCGTTTTCTACGATTTTTCGATGGGCAAACCTGTTCACACCTGGAATGAGCCGAAAAAATAGTCAAGCAGTTCAGAGTACAACCTTCAGGTTGCTGCTTCGAATACACGCAAACTAAAGTTTGTACTCTGAACTGCTTGACTCATCTTTTCAAAAGATTCAGTTTCGTGCTTAATATATTGTCGTCAAAAAAAAAGACAGACAGGAATGTCTGTCCTACTGGAGGTCATTACTGAATGACGTACACGGTTGCTGAACCTTGCGTGAATTGTCGTTATACCGACTGTGCACTTGTCTGCCCTGTCGAAGCTTTTCATCTTGATGATGACATGCTGGTAATCAATCCTGAGACGTGCATTGATTGCGACGCATGTGTTCCGGAGTGTCCGGTCGAAGCAATTTTTGCTGAGGCTAACGTGCCGCCGGATTGGGCAAGCTTCACGCAGTTGAACGCGGATCGGGCGCTCAGCGGTTTGCCGACGATCACCGCGCGTTTGGATCCATTGTGCGAGCCGGTCTCGCATTAAGAGATGAAGAAAGGTACAAAGCGGATGCTCGGCGGGCTGGCGCTGGCTGCAGGAGCAGTTGGCGCGGCGAGCGCATATATGGGCAGGAAGAAAAGAGTGAAAGCGAAGCAACAGCGAGTGTCAGACAATCCGGGGAACGTTTGGGCGCGCCCCGGAATGACGGTTACGTTTCGGGCGGAATTGATGCCGGGCCGCGAACGAGAGGAACGAACCGCGCGCGTTAAAGAGCTGTTGCCCAGCGGAAGAGTGACCTTGTATGAAGTCGCGGGCGAGCATGCCCAAAAGGAATTCGAACCGATCTAACCTCAAAACCCGCCAGCGAATCCTCAACAAACTTTACCAGTGATAATTCCGGCCGGGCTCCATCACGCCAAGTCCTCTGATATTCAAAGCGTTGAGCTCATCGATTACTGTCTGACGGTAAGAGGGTTTGATGTGTACTGCCAGAATGTCGAGACCATTATGGTTTAGTTTGCCAAGTTCTCGGCCCAACGACGCCGGTGTGAAGTGGCGCGTGACCTCGGCGAGCTTGGCCATTGAGTCGGGGAACGATGCTTCAATCAAAAGTGCATCCATGTGCGGCGAACGGTTGATGAGGGTCCAGAATTCTTCAGTCTCAGACGTGTCGGAACTGAAGGCCACCGTGCTGTTGCCGTCGGAAACCACCAGACCGATAGTCGGCACGATGTGATTAACTGCGACAGCCGTAACCGTCAGATGGGCCACCTTGAATTCCTTACCCGCAGGTATCGGAACATATTCCATCACTGGACCATAATCGTTCTTCAATTCTGAAAACCGCGGGTAAACATTCCAATTGAATATGTCGCGTTCCAGAAGTTCGATAACTTCCGGCGTTGCATAGATACGCACCGGCTGTTTGAGCGCCGGGAAAAGATCGTCGATGAAAATTGGCAGACTGGCGATGTGGTCCATGTGAGGATGGGTCACGATGATATCGCGCACGTTCTCGCGTTGTTCCGCATTCAACGCCAGCGCAATGCTGCCCGCGTCCACGGCTACACGCTCGTCAATCAGAAAACAGGTAAGACGCTGTTCGGCGGTAGCGTGGCCCTGGTCGTCAAAGGTGCTGGGTAAGAGTTGAATTTTCACGGGGGTTTGCTCGCGGTGAACCGCAACCGCCTCGCTAGTATAAGGCAACCGTGGAAAAAACGGCTGAACTTTGTGCACTGCTCAATTGCTTCCACCCCGCAATTGTTTTAACAAATCTTCAAGAGCGATGCGATAGGCCGCTTCGCGTTCGTTTGCATCCCTTACAACAATGCCGCGCGCCAGGCGACTGCGGTGGAAAGCCAGCTCACTCGCCGTCTGGTTCAATTGACGGCACGTCTGCCAACCGCGAAAGCCGCCGCGGGAAAATGCATTATACGATGCACCCATGCGGCCGAAAATTGAACCCAGTTGCTTGTATTCCTGTGGATTGATCAACCCACTTTGAAAATCAGGAGTAAGAAACTCGCGCACGATTTGACCTTCACGTCGCAGAGCCAACGCGATAACCACAAACATAATGAAGAAAGCCGGAACCATGATCAGGAGGTAGGTCAGTATGAAACCGGCTGGGCCAAAGATGACTGCTGAACCATTCCAAATACTATGCATTGAGATGGCTGCCAGTAGACCGAAGATAGGCGCGATGATCTTGAGCAGCGTGTTTCGCGATTGCCTCGCCAGGCCGAGGCCAATGCCAGTCAGGCTGGTGAACATCGGATGTGAAAAAGGCGCCAGTGCGCCACGGATGATAAAGATGACGGTCAGTCCGCCGCCGCCCGCTTGCATCACCGCGCGGCCGTAATATTGGATATTTTCAGTCATCGCAAAACCGAGGCCGACCATGGCAGCGTAAACAATGCCATCTATCACACCATCGAATTCATCCTTCTTAAAAAAGAAAAAGATGAAAAGGATTAAGGCCTTCGCGCTTTCCTCGACGATGGGAGCAGAAATCACAGCGCCAAACGCCGCGCCAGCGCGCACGTCGTTCGTCAGTGCGGTCACTATCAGGCCGCTGGCGGTGTTGATTAGGTAAGCAAAAAACACTGCGACCAACGCCCCCCAGAAGAATGCCGTAGCCAGCATCCAAAACGGCTCAGCCTCGTAACGATCGATCCAGAGCACCAGCATCAAATAGAGCGGCACCGGCAAGGTTGCCGAAATAAGACCAATCAACAACGCTATCGGACCAGTCTCGACGCCGATTAGCAGCAGCACGATTAACCCCAGCAGCAACGCGATGAGCGCGGCCGTAATTCCGAATATGATTTTGAAGACGTTTCGGCTGGCGGAGGGCTTGACCCTGATAGGTGAAACTGGATTTGATGCAGCGCCGGCGAGTGGTTCATTCATCATGAGCAAAGTCCTTTCTGAGAAGCGATTAAGACTGCCCGCTGGTGAAGTATTTGTGGCCCTTTTTATAAAGACTCTTATCAGTCGAGTCGCAAATGACCTAACGCGAATTTATTTGCGGCAGAGTATATACAGACCGGCTTTTTAGCGCGAGCTTTCTTATTTAAGGTTCAATCATCTGGCACAAGTTTGGGCCCGGCCACCATCAATCGAATAGGTGGCGCCGGTGATCCATGACGCGCGCTCCGATGCCAGAAACGCGATTAGCTCGGCAATTTCTTCCGGCTTGCCGACTCTTCCCAGTGGGTGTGTTCCCCGAGAGTGCTCGAGGAAGGCCGTATACTGATCGTTGTTCATGCCGCCTCGTTTATGTATTTCAGTGATGACAACGCCGGGATTTACGGCGTTCACGCGCACTCCCTGCGCGGCCAATTCCAGCGCGGCGCAACGCGTTAACTGATCCAGACCGGCCTTGGAAACACAGTAGGCAAGCACGCCAGGAAACGCGCGCAAGCCAGTCACGCTTGAAACATTAACGATGTTGCCGCGTCGCTCGATGAGGGTGGGCAGCGCTTTTTGCATCAGCAGGAAAACGGACCGCAGATTAATGTTGAGCATCGCATCCCACGCTTCAACCCTGGTGGTTTCAATCGTACCGCTGGAGATGTGCCCAGCGGAATTCACCAGAATGTCTACGCCGCCAAAGACATCGAGAGCTTGGGCCAGCGCCGTATCCACGGAATCATCTCGGGCCAGATCCGCGGATATCATCACATAGCGAACACCCAACTCAGTTAGCGCACGCCCGAGATTCTTGAGCTCAACTTCATCACGGCCAACGGCGGCAACGTTTGCCCCGGCTTGTGCAAAACGCAAAGCCGTTGCCCGCCCAATTCCGGATGTTGCTCCAGTGATAAACAAATTCTTTTCTGAAAATTCTCGTTCCATAAGTTTTCCCATCAGCTGTTTCCTTTAACTAAAACGCGTGTCTCTTGTTTTGCGGTCATCATATATTGACACCAGAATAGTAAAAAGCCGACTATTACGCTGTATTCGAGATTCGGACCCGTGCCCGGACTGCACCCCCCGACGAGATCGCCGTTAGACTGAATTTGCGATTTAGCTTTATCTCCTGAGAGTAACGAATTTGAGTAACAACTCAGCGGACGATTTCTTTGCGAGAGCCCCGCGCTCCCAGGCGCCCAGCGCGCCTGAAAGCTCGCGCCGTCGCGCATCACGAACGCGGATGCCGTCGAGTGCCGGCTATCTTGCCGGCGCCTTTGTCGCCGCGCTTGCGTTGTTCTTTGGATTGTGGTGGATGCTGATAAGCGGTGGTGATGAAGCACCCTGGATTCCAGCCGGACTCGCTGCCAGTGTTGTCCTGCTGGTGGCTTTGTCGGCGCGCGAGGTGGTAATGCGGCGCGCCTGGACCAAATATTTGTTGGAGCAGGGCGGGGATTCTTCCTTGCGGTCCAGCGGCGAACACAAGCGTTCTTCATCGGCGAAGATGCGCACATCGTCAGTCTTATCCTCCACCTCGCGTGTTATTCAAAAACGGTCGGAAGAAGCCGATGCCGGATCCAGTGTCGAGTCGCACTTCGATGTATTTCAACTTTGTCAGGAGTACCTGGCGACAGCTGACGATGCGCTTAAGTCGAACAATTTACTGGCCGACAAACGCGTAGCTATCAAGGCAGGCCAGGAGCGCGTGCGAGCGCTGCAACGGCATCATTTGCTGACCTGGGCGAGGAATTCTTCGCGGTCATTGACTTATGAGGCGCAACAACGTTCACGTACGTCGGATAAGATTGAGGCGGCAAACCGCGCGTTACACTGTCTGCAATCGGCGCTGAAGTTTTATCCGGAAGAAACGGATCTCAATGAGTCAAGCGTCGCCATCCGCGAGTTTATTGCTTCCGTAAAGGTCGCTCATTGGGTTGAATTGGCAGAACGCTCAGCATTCAAGGGTCATTACCGGCGTGCTATTGAACGATACAAAGACGCGTTGTTTTATCTGAATCGGGAAACTCTCAAGGATGAAATTCGTATTCCCGGCGCCGAACGCATCGCGCGTGAGATTGAATCGTTGCAGTCGCGGCTTAAGGACCGGAAGAACGGAAACAATGAGAGACCGACGAGTTAGAATTCTGTAAGAGGGGCGCGCTTGAAATGATATCTCAGAAGTGCCCAAAGTGCCGGAGTTCGCGAATTCGGAAGGGATACAAGCCCACCCCCTTGATCCTACGTCTGGTTGGCATTCATTATCTTTTGTGCAATCATTGCAACCTGCTTTTCACAGGTTTCGCGCTACCCGGAA
>DASQPM010000409.1:0-5526 GCA_035643935.1 Pyrinomonadaceae bacterium
ATTGCCAGCCATGGGTGAACTTTTTGTAATTGGACGCGAAGGTGTTACAACAACGGATGTAAATTTGCGGTCGGATGCGAGCATCGCCAATCCGCCAGTGGGCGTGGCAGAAAATGGATCGCGCGTTAAAATCCTGGCCACCACAGACAATTGGTACGAGGTGCAAGTGCTGCAACACGGACGGCCAAAGGCCAGCCCGTTTACCTCCGACCGCGGCTGGATAAACAAGAAGTTTGTAAAGTTTGATTAATTTGGAGTGCGGCGGCTTGACGCCGCTTTTGGTTGGGCCAGCGTCAATTGAATGGATTGACGCTGCTTGTTGATTGCGGAAGACGAAAGCGCCGTCAAGCCGGCGCACTCCAAATTTAACTATTTCCGATTCACGATTTACGATTCACGATCTCATGGGATTAATAGAATCAATCAGAAAATGGATCGACGGCGAGACCGGCGAAGACCTGGTCGAGTCGGCTGACGAACATGCCAAACCGCGCCGCATCTGGGAAGAATTCCTGGTAAAGATCGCGCGCGAAGTTGAAGCGGTCATGCAGCGCGAAATGTTTACGCCGCCCGGTGGACCAACCTACATTCCGCGCGAGTACATCGTCTATCTCAGCAACGACGACGACAAAGACTGGCAAGGCGACAAGCGACGCGGGCTCGAGCAGGGCCTGTTTCATGTGCTTTCGGAACGCGCAAAGGAATTGAGCGGTCACACCGATCTGGCGGCGAAATCATTCGCGGTCGAATTGCGCGTTGATGGCACTTTGGAAAAAGGTCAGTTCCGCGTGCAAGGCGTTTGGGATGAAACTGAAAGCGGCCACACCCAGGTGACACCTAGAGCCTCTGCTTCACAACCTGCCGCGCCCGCCGGCGTGAACCTTGGCGACACGGTGCGTGAGCGCGCTGACGGCAGCTCAACTGAAACAGGTGCTGGTGAACAGAGCGAACAAACCGTGGTGCGCCCGCGCGTCAAGGAACTTTACACCGTTGAGGTTTGGAAAGACGGTGTGCGCGAATCGGTAGTGCCGATTACAAAGTCTGAAATAACAATTGGCCGCGGTTCGCGGACGATCACAGTTGACCTGCCGTTGAAAGGTGATCCGGAAGTCAGTCGCGTGCATGCAATCCTCACGCGCGAAAACGATGGCCGCTACTGGCTCGTCTCGAAAGGCCGCAACCCCACGACTGTTGCCGGCCGCGATCTACCACGCGAAGAGCGCACCGAAGTGCTGCCCGATCAAAAAATCGCCATCTGCAACTTCATCATCAGGATTCAACCGCGGTAGCGAGCTAAAGATCATGCGGTGCCGGCGGCAGCGGTTCGTGTGTTTGGATCGAGTTCGGCGAGGAGTTCTTTTAGAAGCGGGATGTCCTTGGTAGCATCGAGGTAATTTTTGCCGAGCATCTTGAGGAAGCGGCGTTCTTTAGCCTCACCATTTAGTTCCTTCAACAGCGCACGACAGAAGGCAGTGACTACGATGGCATCAAACTGCGAGCCGGTGTTATGCCGCAGGTCGATTATGACTTCATCAAATGTGCGACGCGTTTTGTAAGGCCTATCCGTGGTCATTGCATCAAACGAGTCAGCCAGTGTGACGATCTTTGCGCCCAGCGGAATCTGTGTGTCGGTCAAACCATCGGGATAGCCACGCCCGTCCATACGTTCATGGTGATACTTTGCCATCAGCGGAATATCAGCATAGGGATGATGAATGGGCGAAAGAATCTCGAACCCAGCGGCAGGATGGCGATTCAGTTCACTTGATTGCTTGGCATCGATGCGATAAGGCGCATTGATGATGTCGCGTTCAACTACGAGTTTGCCGACGTCGTGAAGGTAGCCGGCGATGGCCATCCCTTCGACTTCTTCCTCGCCAAACCCCAGTTCGCGCGCAATGATCTCGCTGTATTTGCCGACGCGTTCGGAATGCCCTTGCGTGTATTTGTCCTTAATGTCGATGGCGGCGGCAAAGGCGCGAACCGTGTCGCGATAGATGGCGCGCAGGTCTTCATAGAGCCGACGATTTTCCACCGCTTGCTGCTTCACTTCTCCGAGCAACCGGTGAGTGTGAATGCCGACGCCGATGTGACGGGCCATGGATTTGATAACTTCAAGATCATCGGCGGTGAACGGCTCGCCGCTGGCTTTGCCGCCGAGCAGCACTAAACCGGTCAACTCGCCGCGCACGGCCATGGGAATGATTAATTCGATTCCCTGCTGAGTCAGTTCAGTAGCGTAGCGCACGCCGAAGGTCGCCGAAGAATCGCCTGTAGTTGGAATTACTTCTTCGACCCGGTCGCTACCGCTCCCGGTTCTGTTTTGACTTTGGACACTGGACGTTGGACTTTGGACCAACCCCAACACTTCTACCGCGCCATCGGTCACGTTCAGGAACATTTCCCGGTCTGCGTCTTCGACATCAAACTTGGGCTGATAATTCTCACCGACGCCCCAGACGGCAAGCAGGTTTGTGCTTTTGTCCTCCGGCAGCAGATGCGTAGGACTCTCAACGATAGCGCCACGCCGGATCGCAAGCGTGCCAAGCAGAAGATGCAGCGAGGTGCGCACCATCTCCATGAAGTCGCCGCTGTCCGCAACCTCCTGCCCCAGGTCAGCGAGCGCGCCAAACGAGTGAATAAGTTTTTGGGTGTTTGATTCCATAACGCAGAATTCAGGAGTCCGAATTCAGGAGACAGAATAGCACGCCTGACTATCGAATTCTGACTCCTGACTTCCGTGTCCTGTCTCCTGCCGTCAATGTCCCATTGCTTTACTGCTTGCAGACAGGGTGGTGAGCGCTTCCTCTTCGTCTTTGGCAAGCACGACGTGCCGGGTCAACCCGAGCATTTCGAATAGCTGTACCGTCTCGTTGTTTACATCGGAGAACACGACCAACGCGCCGCTCTTTTCCGCGATGTCGATAATGCCGAGCAGGATGGAGACGCCAATACTATTGACGAGTTCCGTATCGCTGAAATCGATTACCAACGCGCGCGCGCCGGAATCAAGCTGCTTTTTACACTCGCGCTCGATGCGTTCGCCGGTGAGCTTGTTCAGATAGTCGCTGGCGTAAACGACGGCAGTGGTGCCAACCGTATGCGAGCGCACGTTTGATTTGAAATCCGGCATGAGCTGGTACCTTTTAGTGGCACAGACTTTAGTCTTTCTCCCTCTCCCTTTGGGAGAGGGTTGGGGAGAGGGCTTGTGCGCGCCAAGCTTCGCACCCTCCCCTAACCCCTCCCAAAGGGAGGGGAAGAAACCACGCGTGTCTGAATAACTTCTTCAGATGTTCCTAAAGTCCGTACTACAACTACTTTCTCAAATATTTCACCATGCGCAAGCTGGTACCTTCGTCAACGCGTTCAAACTCAACTTCGTCCATCAACGTCTTGATCAACTTCAGTCCCCAGCCGCGTCGCTGGTCCAAAACGTCCGCTGTCTCTTTCGCACCGGCGCTAGCCCCTGCTTTTTCTTCAATATTCTCAGGCAAAACGCCGCGACTCGAAATAGTAATCACCAATTTATCATCTTCGACTATAAAACGCTGATAAATTTTTCGGTCGGGACTCAGGCTGTGTTCTGACGCATTGATGCAGGCTTCGACGGTGGCTGTTTTTATCTGATTAATAGCCTCGGGACGAAAGTTGAGGCGCCGCGCAATCTGCTCGGCGGTTGCTGCTGCCAGCAGCTCGTTGTCGGCGCCCATTGGCAGAATGAAAACAAATTCGTTGTCGTTAGCTGCGGGCGATTTGATGGCGCTGTCGGAAAGTTGTGCCGTCAGCAATTCAAACTGCGCGCGACTCGATGCATACGCATTGTGCTCGCGAAGCTTTTCAATTGCAGCGGCCGAGAAGCCTTCATTCGCTATCAGCCACAACTGAATGCGCAGGAAACCAGAGCGCTTCGCCAGACTCTCCAATCGATTACACCAGGACGCAACAACATCAACGCCTGCCTCAAGTTTGCCTTCGATCTTTGCTGCCAGCCAAACGATCTCGTTTTCACTTGTGTAGCCTGTACCATCAAAAGCGTGCGCAACGACGCAGCTCTCTTCGTCAAATTGTTTCAGCTCGGCGCTGAAAGCCACACCGTGGGCCGTGTGAAAGACCTGCGGCAGTTTCACCGTTTGCTGATCGATTTCCAGTCGCGCCGCAATCTCTTCCACGGGCGCACCTTTGTAGTCAGCAGCGAAGGCAGCGTAGTCGAAAAGGACGCCGGCGACGCGTTGATGGTTGAACTTTTGCAGCACGTCTCGCAATGGCAGGCTCGCAATTCGCCGGTAATGACGAGCAATAGTTTGCGGAGCGCGCTTCAAAGCCGCTGACATCAAATCCGCAACAACCAGGGCCCGCGGCTCGCGCAGCGCATCAAGACGGAAACGGCTGCGCACGAAATCTCGCCACGCGCGCGACCCACGCTGCGTATCGACAGTCTCACCGTCCCAGTTAACAATTTCCTGGATATGCAAACGCCGCAGGATCTCTTCCACAGAGGCAGGCTCTAGATTGAGACGTTTGGCCCAGGCCGCAAACGATGAGGTGCGCTGGCCTGCAGGCAAACTTTCAGAAAGCAGGCGCATCAATGCGCGCCGGTCGCCGGCGTCGGGCGCGACCTGCTCAAGCAGTGAATTAAAATAATGATGCAGCCGCCCGCCTAACAACTCATCAACATACAACCGCTCGCAATCAAAATATGAATTGAGCACCAAATGGTTTTCGCGAGCTGCCTGTATTAGCGCATTGATAAGAAACGGGCTGGCTTCGAGCTGCTGCGCTATTAGGTCGCGACATTCATCGCTTATCGCGACGCCTTCACGGCGTGCCACCGACGAAACGAGTTTGCGCGCATCCGCTTCCCCTAGCGGTTCAAGGCGCACTTTTTCCAGCGTGCCGGAATCAACGCCGGCTTGTTCAACTTCCCGAACGATCTCGCGACGCAAACCAGCCAGCGCGAAGGGCGAACCACCAAGTGACTTGATTAACTCGTTCGCAAACGGAACGCGCTCCGTGTCGTAGTTGGCAAATTTAACGGCGTCAAAGAGCACGTAAGGCCTTGGATTTGCCGGCGGCACTCGCCGCGCAGCGTTAAGGCAGAAACGTACCAGCTCGCGTTCGTCATCACTGAATCTTTGCTTGTTGTATGCGTTGACGAGTTCTTCAATCCAATCCAGATCAACGACGGGGGCAAGCTGCACCAGATCATTCATCGTCAACGACGCTTGGGCGATCGAGGGCTCGTTGCGGCGAAAAGCGATGTACTGCGCCAGAAACGCATTGAGGTATTCAATGGCGGCGCTGACGGCGGTGGTTTCGTTTGCAGACAGAGAGAAGTAGATGGGAACGACGTTGCTCTGAGCGTTGAATAACTCGTCATACGACTGGCGCAGCAGTTCAGAAACTCCGGCGAGCGGGGCCAGCAGGATAAGCAGTCCAGCCGCCCCACGCTCACTGCCGGCGTGCGATGCGTGGGATACAAGGCGCTCGAGTTCGGCAGTCCTGCCAACAAACTCTGCGCGCTTGACG
>DASQPM010000410.1:0-7493 GCA_035643935.1 Pyrinomonadaceae bacterium
GTGCCGGATTTTCCAAAACCCGGCATTAATTTTTATGACATCACCACATTGTTGAAACATCCTGACGGCTTGCGTAAAACAGTAGATGCGCTTGCGGCTGAGTATGAAGGTGAAAAGGTTGATACGGTGATTGGCGTGGAAGCGCGCGGTTTCATTTTCGCGCCGGCGCTGGCTTATCACCTCGGCGCCGGCTTCGTGCCGGTGCGCAAGCCAAAAAAGTTGCCGGCGGAATGCGCTTCTATTTCCTATGACCTGGAATACGGACAGGACACGCTCGAGATTCATCGCGACGCGGTTGGCAATGGACATAAAGTTATAATTGCCGATGACCTGCTGGCCACCGGCGGAACAGCCAAGGCTGTTTGCAATCTGGTAGAACAACTCGGCGGAACCGTCGTTGGGTTAGTGTTTGTGGTCGAGCTGGAATTTTTGCCCGGCCGAAAGAAACTTGAAGGCTACGATGTTAGATCGTTGATTAAGTATCAATCTTAGAAACTGTCAGTTGCCAGTTGTCAGTTGTTAATACAACAAGCCACTAACTACTGACAACGAACCACTGACGCGGCCTTTACCATTTACGATTTACCATTTACGATTCACCAGTTTGTGCTCCCGTAGCTCAGTTGCATAGAGCGTCCGCCTCCTAAGCGGAAGGTCGCGCGTTGGAATCGCGCCGGGGGCACCACTCCAAGAACGTGAATGCTGAACTGAACATCAGTTGAGGTTGGTTATCTCGCGTTAAGTCGACCTTGCTCATCCGCAGCAGCAGCAAAGTTTCCTTGACACAACGGCTAGCGGTTGTTATATCCAACTCCTCCAGATTTCCTAGCGAAACTTAAGTCCTCTTTCTAAAATCGCCCGCAGAAAGTCAGGCCTTATCACCCTTGAGAATACTGAACCAAGCCAATAGGAGCCTAAATGAAGAATCTAAAATGCCTATATTCCATCCTTAGCATAGTGTTCGTCGTCGCTTCTCTGCACACCTCAGCCTCCGGCCAGACGGAAGATAAAAGTCGACTTGCCGCTATAAATGGAAATGGATCGAGCGTGAGGTGGGACGTCGCCACTCCTAATGCCGGGTTAACCCTGATCGTCTCGGCGCCCGACGGCCGGGTGTTCAGCAAAAACTTTAAAGGCGGCTCTTCGGCTAATTTTTCGATTGCCGATGCTCGAGGCGAGGGGTTGCCGGACGGACAGTACACTTATGAGTTGCGCCTAACGCCCATGTCGTCGGCGCGTAAAGATGCAACGTCGAATGGGCGCGGTAAAGAGGACGAGCCGGAAGCTGTGCGCGCCGCTCGCCAAAGCACGATGCCCCAATCCGCCGTCGAGTCGGGAAGTTTTTCAATTGTGAATGGTGCAGTGATTGTCGCTGGCACCAGCGAAGAAGCTGGTCCAAAACCGACAAGCAAAGTATCCGAAGAGCAGAAACTTCCTGGCGCCCCTCCCGCCACATTATCAAAGGTCAGGCTGCACCATTTTTCCCGGCTGTTCATGCCTGACCAGGTAATCCCAGACGATTTGATCGTGCAGGGCAGCGCCTGCGTCGGACTTGATTGCGTTAACGGCGAAGTCTTTGGCTTTGACACGATCAGACTCAAAGAGAACAACACGCGCCTCCAGTTTGACGACACCAGCACAGCAGCCGGTTTCCCGACCAACAACTGGCAGATAAGGGCAAACAGCTCAGCCAGCGGTGGCGCAAGTTTTCTGGGATTTGTAGATCAAGGAGCCAGCGGTAATTCAGAAACCGGCACGGTTGTGTTTGAAGTCGACGCGGGTGCGCCGGCCAACGCGCTCAAAGTGAGTAGCACGGGCAGGGTTGGCCTCAGAACTGCGACGCCAGTCTTAGATCTTCACATTACGACCGGCGATACTCCCGCTCATCGACTTGAACAAACGAGCGCCAGCGGTTTTACCGCGCAAACCTGGGACATCGCCGGCAACGAGGCCAACTTCTTCGTCCGTGATGTCACTGGCGGCTCTCGCCTTCCCTTCCGCATTCGTCCGGGCGCGCCTACGAGTAGCATTGATATTTCCGCCATCGGCAACGTAGGTGTCGGCACCGCCAGTCCGGGGCAGAAGCTACAAGTCGTTGGCGGCCAATTTGGTGTGTTCAATAGCTCTTCCACGGGAGGGGCCTCTATAGACCCCACCGCTCAAGCCGGTGCGACAAGTTTCTTTAGCGACTTTCTTGGCGGCTCTGAGCCAAAACTTCACTTATCTACTTTTTCCGGGAAAGGCTCAGCGGCGGGAATTACAATTCTCACCTCAGGTAGCGTCGGCATCGGGACTACTGCACCCGACCAGGTTTTCTCAGTAAATGGAGACGCCAGCAAGACCGGTGGGAACACGTGGCTGAGTTTTTCGGATGAGCGCTTGAAAAACATCAAGGGCACCTTCAACAGCGGACTCAAGGCGGTGATGCGGTTGCAACCGATCCGTTACGAGTACAAGCCCGACAATGCTCTCGGACTTAAGTCCGAAGGCGAACACATCGGCTTTGGGGCGCAGGCATTGCAGAAGGTCATTCCGGAAGCAGTTACTAAGAACGCGGACGGCTATCTGATGGTCAACAGCGACCCGGTCATCTGGACCATGCTCAACGCGATCAAAGAGCAACAGAAAGAAATTGAACAATTGAAAGGACAGATTCGGCAATTGCGCGCAGCGCGCAAGCACCGGTAGGACTCGCCACTTCTTGTCTATTGGGGCCACGTGATTACACACGTGGCCTCTTTTCTATCTACTCGCCCAGGAATTTTGCGCGATGTTTCGGTTCCGGCAACATGCAGGAGTCATATTTGCCGAACACTCGATAACGATTGCGCGCAACCAGTTTGTAAACACCATCGCGTATTGTTCGCGGCAACGCCTTCCCCACCCTCGCCAACTTCCAAATTCCGCCGAGTTCTTTGAGCAAAAATAGGATCGCGTCTGAACGCGCCAACAAGCGCTCGGTTGGTTGCGTGTAATCAATGACCACGTAGACCGTGTCGAGATCGTGGGGATCTCGATCGTGCCGCTGCAGAAGTGTGTTTGCAAGATCGCTTTGCAGCGATGCAAAACGAAAGCGGTCCCGCTTGTCGTGCTTCAATACGAATTGGACCAGCCGATTGCAGAGGCCGCAAACGCCGTCGTAAAGAATAACTGGGTTTGAATCATTGATAATCACGGCTTGCGCAGACTGTTCAGGGCTCGGGAGTGGAAAGCAAGTAAACAGCAAACGATGCCAGCCAATGCTCGCCGGCATAGTCGCCACTGGCAACATGCACCAATGCATCCGCGGCATGCGCTCGCGCCGACTCAGCCAGAGTGCGCCGCGCGGGATCGTTTCGTGGCAGGCCGGCAGCAATGCTGCGCATGCACCAGGCACGACTTAGATTCAGGCCATCAAGATGGACCAACTTCGGATCGGTCCGATCGGTAACCACGGCTGGTCGCAACAGGTTCCTGGACCGTTGCATCGTCAGTCTTGGCAGGAAGCGGTGAAACCAACGCTGAAATTCCGCAGGCTCCATGATCCGTCGCATGAGATCCGCTTCCATCAGAGCAGGTGAGAAGAAATCTTCGCCACCCGGCTCCCAGTTACCGGGATAGTCAACGTCTTTTCCAAAATATGTACGGCTGCGCTCGGCAATCAACGTTGCGAGTTTTTCATCGCCGGCCGTCTTCGCATAATCAAATGCAAAGGCCAAACCGAAAGCCGTGTTCGGGTGCACGCCCGTTCGAATGGGGTAAGTTTGCTTCGGCAGGAAGGCAAGGTACTGAGTAACCAGAGCATCAACCAGCGGTTGCAAGTTTCTCGACCAATGCTTGCCTTCATTGTCGTTCCACAATGAAAGCTCCTCGGCCAGCTTCAGCAACCAGGCCCAGCCGTAAGTGCGTTCAAAGGATTGCCGGTTGGGCTGCTTCAAATAGGCAACCTCGCCGGCGATATTTTCCGCCTTGAGATTTGCATCGAGAGCTTTGCGGATTTGCGCAGCTTCGGGAAGGTTCGGAAAAGTCCGCATTAGTCGCACCAACATCCAATGGCCATGAACTGAAGAGTGCCAGTCGAAACTACCGTAGAAAGCTGGATGGAGCTTCTTTGGATTGTCGACGTCGCGGCTGTCATTCATCACGTGTTCAGGCTTGTTTGGATATTCGCGGGAGATGCACTTCAACGCGAGACTGGCGAAGTGCGAAGCTTGGGATTGAGCTAAAGACAACTCTGTCGTGGCTGCGCGCGGCGTCTGTGAGGGTAACTGAACTGTGCTGCCCATGACTGCAATCATTATCAAAGAGACCGCGAATGTTTTCAGCAATATTCAACCTCCACTCAACATTTTATTCGCCGCGGATTAACGGGATTTTGCGAATCTGAAAGGAATCGTTCTCAATCTTTTCATTTTGGACTGATCTTTGTTTATCCGCGTAATCTGCGGCTAATTCTATCTTTGCCCGTGGGTTATCGACCGCGGCTCATCGTTGGTTCAGTATCTATGCGACGGCCGGCCAATATGAATATGCGGGCCGGTTGCCGTTCCCGGAATCGCAGTGCGAAACGCTAGAAACGGAATGCCATTGCTGCGCAAAAAATTCAGCAACGCTTGTCCTTCGGCGCCATCCGGATGCAGCGAGACATCCATCGCGTTGTGATGGTCTAGTCGCCAACGATCATGAATCGCGCCTTGACCGAAAACTGCGATCGGCAGCGGCTTCTTAAAAGTATCAAGAAAAAAACGTTGCACTTTCCACGCGTCTGATAGGGCCCACGGCGTGGCGCCATTGTAACGAATATAAGCCGCGGTCTTCAGCAGCGAGCCTTTTGCCATTGGCCCGGCTTTGGCAAGCGACTTTTCCGCTTCTGCCTCAACCAATGTGTCCGCGATCTGCGCGTCGGCGCTGTTCATGCGCTGTTTGGTCTCGGCCACCCTATCGTTAGCTTCGGCCAGTGTGCGCTCGCTTACTTCAACATCATTTTTGGAAACCAGCCCCTGTGCGAATAGTTCTTTTGTTTGACTCAAACGCGTTTCGGCTTTGGCTACGTTCTTTTCGTAACTGGCCAGCAGCTTTTCCAAACTAGCCTTGTAATCGTTTGTTGCCTTGATGAATTCCGCTCGCAATCTTGTAAGTTCATTGACTGGCTTGGCGGGCGCCGCCTTCGCTTTTGGGGCCTTCTTTTTCTGTGCTGCCACCGGCAGCGCGCCAACCATGAACAAAGCGATAACCATCAGCGCCCAATGCGCTGCACGAATCATGAACTTTGGGGGCTCATTGTCGCCGCAGTCAATTGATACGTTCATGATGCTAAGTGTTGTTCTCCAGCTCGGAATTGATTTCTCCGCCGATCAGAATTGCCAGCCCGGTGAAGTAGAACCATAACATCAGGATGATCAGCGCGCCGAGCGAGCCGTAAGTAACGCTGTAGGAGTTAAAAAAGTGCAGGTAGACCCGGAATCCAAACGAGACAAGCAGCCAAAGCGCCACAGCGGTCACCGTTCCCATACCCCACCAATTCCGTTCGCGCCTGCCGTCGGGCGCGAAGTAGTAAATAAGATCAAACGTCAACAAGATAAAAAAGAGCGCGATGGGAAACTGTAAGATCTTCCAAACGATAGTAAAAGCATTGCTGAAACCGAAGTGGTTGGCGAGTGCTTCACCAAGATGTCCGCCATATAAGACGATGGCCAGGGCTGCGACAATCATGATCGAAAGCGTGACGGTCAAAAAGATCGACACCAGTCTCACCTTCCACCAGGGCCGTCGTTCCTTCACGCCGTAAGCGACGTTCAGAGTGTCGCTGATTGCGCCCATTCCGTTTGATGCTGCCCACAGTGCCGCCAGTAAACCCACAGACAGCTTGCCGCCGCCCGCCGATTGGCTGATCTCGTCCAGCGTGGTATGGACCAGCGTGACGGCCGAATAAGGCATAACCGTCGCAAGGTAGGTGAGCAATTTGTTGCGGAGATCGGAACCCGCCTGGGCGAAATAACCAAGCAAAGTCATCAGAAACAGCAAGAGCGGAAAAAGTGCGAGCAGGAAATAGTAAGAGAGCTGTGCGGCGCGTCCAAAGATGTCGTGCTCACTTATGCGTGTCCATAGGCGAGTGCTGAATTTTTTCAAATCCACAACGAGCCATCCCCCGGATGAAGCTTGTCACCTGAAGTTGAGGCATGGATTCTAGCACGCAGCCCGTGCCCACAATCGAGCGGAATACAGAGGGATTTAAGTTGGAGGAAGGCCGTAAACTTTTGAATTATTGCTCGCCAGCCGAGCCAGCTATTTGACCATCGTACCGGTGCGGTTCCAGCGCGTGTTATTGAAAAAGTCCAGAATGAAATTGCCACTTGAGGGCGCGCTCTCGTCGTAGGACCAATAGACAAACATCGCTCTGCCGATAACAAGTTCGCGCGGCACAAAACCCCAATAGCGACTGTCTTCGCTGTTGTTGCGATTGTCTCCCATCACGAAATACTTGCCCGCCGGTATAACGATTTCCTTCCCATCACCTTCCAGTCTGAAAATAGGATAATTCTCTTCGGTGAAATCAGGATTGTAATAAACGTCATAAGGATCGCCGGGCTTGCGCGGCGATGCGTTCTTCAGGTTGAGCGGCGCTTTGTCGTTGTTATCAACTGCTTCGATTTGATGTTCGGGCAGCAGCTTGCCGTTGATGATCAGATTTCTGCCTTCCATACGGATGCGATCTCCGGGAAGACCAATGACTCTCTTTACGTAGTTGGTTGTGATCGGTTTGTTGTCAGGTCGATCGTCGCGGCTGGGATCATAACGATTGCCCGGATATTTGAAAACGATGATGTCTCCACGCCGTATCTCGCGTTGCGGCAGAAACGGCAGGGACTTTCCGGGCGCAAAGATAAATTTGTTCACCAGCAGATGATCGCCAATTGTGATCGTGTTCTGCATTGAGCCGGTCGGCACTTTCACTGCTTGCACAATGAAGGTCATACCGAACAGCGCCATAATCACGGTCACTACCGCTGATTCGAAATATTCGCGCCAGACGGATTTTGGCGGACCTTTAGGCTTGGTTTCTACGGGTGGTTGGCCGTGACCGTTGCGTTGGAAAATTTTTGAAAAAGAAAACGGCGCTGCTTCCGTTTTCGTTTCGACGCCGCTCTCTTTGCTGCGACCGCTGGAAGGGTTACTGCTCATTTACAAAATTATCCTAGATACGTTGTCTGCGATGGTCAAGTACGACTTGCCTGTTCTAATGTCCAACCACAAGGTTTGCGTTTTTTGAGATGACACATCCTGGCTGTTGACCTTAACCTCCGCTCGTTACCGTTCGCGGTTCCGCACAGCTCAAGCCTCGCCGGCAAGGCTTTCCATGGTGGCCAATGCTTGCTTCGCCGCAGCCGTTTCGGCTGCTTTAATTGAGCGACCTTCGGCGCGAACATTGCCACCATCCCAACTCACTTCAACATGAAACGTGCGTTTATGCGGCGGCCCCAGCGCTTCTACCACTGAATAGCGCGGCGCAGCTC
>DASQPM010000411.1:0-2989 GCA_035643935.1 Pyrinomonadaceae bacterium
AGTCTTTATCCGGCGCGGTGAACTCGACGAAGCCGAAGTAAACATTCGTCGTGTGCTCGCCGCCTACCCACGGGATCGAGTGACTCTGCAGCAGCTCGGCGAGCTATGCAAGATCAAGCATGACTATCATGGCGCGCTCGAGTGCTACGAGAAAATTCTGGCGATTGATCCGGAAGATCTTGGCGCCCACTATAACCTGATGCTCGTGTTTCGTAAGCTGGGAATGAAAGATGAAGCGAAGAGAGAGGGCAAGGTTTTTGCTGACCTCAAAGACGATCCGTCGGCTCTGCCGCTCGCGAACATGTTCCTGCGAAGACATCCCGAAATGAGCAACGAGAGCGTCTTTTGGCACATTCACGATCTGACGTTGGTGGGACAATAGGAAAAGCAATCGGGCATCCCCGCAGATGAATCGATTTTTGAAAAGCATTCTTAAGTGCAGCGCTTTAATCGTAGCGCTAGCTTTTTTATTAGTACCAATTGGAATTACCCGCGGCGCATTTCAGCGGACGACTCTGTCTCAAGTGAAACGAGCTGATGAACTGTTCGCACGAAATTGCGCTCGTTGTCACGGAGCTGACGGCAGCGGCGATACGCCCCTGGGTCATCTTTACAAAGCTCCGGACTTTACGGATTCCGATTGGTGGAAAAAGAATTCAAGTATTAGCACCACCAGAAACCTGAGATCAATTATCACTCGTGGTAAAGCGGGAATGCCTGCGTTCGGTAAGAAATTGAGCGCATCTGAGATCAATCTACTCATCAGGCGCGTGCGCAGATTTCGACCAAAGAGTTAGCTGAATTATTTGCATCCGACCTTTCTACACCCGGCTCCAGCCGGGTGACTCGTCTTGCGAAATGCTCTACGAACCGTTGCTACGCTTTTGCTGCGGGGATCGAAGTCGTTGTAAAGCTGCCAATGCGAACGCCATTAAGATGCAAACGATTCTTGCGGGGCGTGCCGGTTACGATCGTTTGTATTCTTGCGAGCGCGATTTGCAACTATGCTTCGCCGCAGGCCCCTCCGGAAGTTTCTAAAGTTGAACCACCTTCGTGGTGGGCGAGACACACAATCAACCCCGTGCGGTTGCTGGTGCGCGGCAGGAACCTGACAGGCGCGCGGGTTCGCTCGGTTAGTCCCGCCATCCATGTCTTCGATGTCTTTGTAAACAATAGTGGGACCTACCTCTTTGCGAGTGTCAGCATCAGTCCTGCTGCGCGTACGGGTGAATATCCTTTAACACTGGACACGCGTGCAGGTCGCACAACAATTCCATTTCGCATCGAACCGGCGCTGGAAACGCGCAGCCATTTTCAGGGAATTACTCCGGACGACGTAATCTACCTGATCATGCCCGATCGTTTTGCGGATGGTGATCCATCCAACGATGCGCCGGCGAATTCTCCTGCCGCCGCTAATGATCGAAAAAATGCCCGCGCGTATCACGGAGGCGATCTGCGCGGCATTATCAATCATCTGCCTTACTTAAAAGATCTGGGCGTGACTGCGCTGTGGCTAACTCCCTGGTACGACAACTGGAATGGTCTGAACACCTGCGACAAGCCGTGGTGTCCAAACACTTATTATCACGGCTATCACGCCATTGATTACTACGCAGTCGAGGATCACTTTGGAGATATGGCAACGCTGCGTGAGTTAGTCGAGAAAGCACACGCGTTGGGTCTGAAGATTATCCAGGATCAGGTAGCCAACCACGTGGGTTCGCGACATCCCTGGGCCAAACAGCCACCGCTCGACGACTGGTTTCACGGCACGCTCGCGCAGCATGCGGTTAACAAGTTCCGGAATAGTGCGTTGCTTTCGCCTCATGGCAATCAGGACGAAGTTCGCAATACGCTTGACGGGTGGTTTATTGACGATCTGCCGGATATGAACCAGGGAGAGCCCGAGGTCGCGCGCTACGAAATACAAAACTCGCTTTGGTGGATCGGGGCAACGGGGCTCGACGGAATTCGCCAGGATACGATTCAGTACATGCCGCGCACGTTTATTCGCGATCTCTCGAATGCTTTGCATCGTCAATACCCGCAGATGTGGATGGTTGGAGAAGTCTTCGAGCGCGATGCGGCGCAAACGTCTTTCTTCATCGGTGGCCACACGGGCTGGGACGGCATCGACACGAAACTTGATTCAGTTTTCGACTTTCCCGTTTGGAATGCTTCATTGTTGGCATTCACCAACAAAGCGCCTATCAAGGCGCTGCGCGATCAGTTGAAATATGATGCGCTTTATCCAGATCCCTTAAAGATAACTACATTCGCAAACAACCACGACACGATGCGTTTCATGTCGCTTGAGGGGGCGACCCTTGAAGGCGCGATGATGCATATCGCATTTATTCTAAGTGTTCGTGGCATTCCGCAGCTTTACTATGGCGAAGAGGTTGCCATGGAGGGCAAGGAAGATCCCGATAACCGCCGCGATTTTCCCGGAGGCTTTCCCGGCGACAGTCGCAACGCCTTCACGACTGAGGGCCGGAAACCAGCAGAGCAAAAAATGTTTGAGTGGACCCGTTCATGGATTCGTCTGCGGGCGGAACATTCAGCGATACGACGCGGACGATTGGTTGATCTTTTTTATGATGACGATAGTTATGTGTTTGCACGCCAGGACAGACGCGAGACTGTGATCGTCGCGATCAATCGCGCCGGGAAGGAAAAGAAAGTTACTTTGCCGGTGGGTGCCATTGGTTTGAAAGATGGCGCCGAGTTGTCACCTTTGATTGGAGCGTCGGGTGGCGTTCACGTAATAGCTGGCAGTGCAACTCTAACTTTGCCCAGGGACTCAGCGTCGATGTTTTTAGTGCGCTAGTGGCGGCTGCGCCGTCTGATGTGCGGAAGGTCTCTGACCTTCCAGGAAGCGCCTGGTGGTTCTTTTGGGGCTCGGCCCCAAATTTCGGGGCGCAGCCCCAGATTTGTGAGTGGTCAGTTACGGTGGGGCGGAGCCGCCACCGCACATCAGACGGCA
>DASQPM010000412.1:0-5175 GCA_035643935.1 Pyrinomonadaceae bacterium
TGATCCGCACGGCCCGCTCGCGTAGTTTGGCATTGCGTGTTTGTAAATTCGTCATGCGGTTGCCGGTAACGTAACCCAACTTAACGAACGTTGCCGTCGATAACATGTTGAGGACCATTTTCTGTGCGCTGCCGGCTTTCAGTCTGGTCGAGCCGGCAATAACTTCTGGTCCCACCACCGGCACAATACTAATCTCCGCTGCTTTTGTGATTGGCGATCCAGGAACACACGTCACGGCCACGCTGAGGGCACCGAGCTCGCGCGCATATTTGATCGCGCCTACGGTGTATGGCGTTCTACCGGAAGCGGCGACGCCAACCAGCGCGTCGTCTTTCGTGAACCGGCGCTGGCGCAAGTCATCAGCGCCCGCTTTCGAGTCATCTTCCGAAGCTTCGACCGCGTGGTGGCAAGCTTCGTAACCACCGGCGATGACCGCCTGGACCAGTTCGGGAGCAACCCCGAATGTTGGCGGACATTCAGCCGCATCGAGCACACCCAGCCTGCCCGAAGTTCCCGTGCCAATATAAAAAAGTCTGCCGCCTTTGCTCAGCCTGCTTACGATTCTTTCAGTTGCTTTTTCGATCGCGGGTAACACGAGACGCACTGCCGGCGCAACCAGGCAGTCCTCCTCATTCATCAAACGCACGATTTCCGCCAGCGGCAACTCGCTCAAGTTGAGCGTGTTTGGATTTTCCTGTTCGGTGATTGGCAGCTCGGGAGTGTTATCTGAATTCATGTGATTCCCAGGCTCAAACGGCAAGCGCCAAATTGTTGAGATGAGCGCGCGCCATTTTTGCCGCTGCAATCGCGGGTGGAAATTTCGGCCGCGTCAAATGAGCGCGCGGAGCTGTTTTCAGTAACGCAGCACGCAAGTGCGACAGCACCAGTTCGCCACTCGAGGCAAACACGCCCCCCACGTAGCCAACCGGAAAAGTTTCGCGCTCCAATTTCAGGTTGCGAATTACCGCGTTGGCAGCCAGGCCGAGTTCTTTGCCTGCTTCAATAAGAATTTCGCGCGCTACTCGATCTTTTGCTTTCGCAGCCCGGATCACAAACTTGCCAAACCCGGCAAGACACTCGTTGGTAATCGAAGGTGCGTAGATTGCGGTCGATAGATCGTCCGGATTGGTAACGTGAAAGTAACTGCAAGCCGCGTCGCTGAGTGAAGTAGCAGGCCCTCTGCCGTCGGCAGCATGCGCGATAGCGCGCAACCCGCGCCGCGCGATCCACGCACCGCCGCCTTCGTCGCCCGCAAGTGGCCCCCAACCGCCGGCGCAAGCCTGTTTGCCATCAGCGTTGATTCCACAGCAGATCGATCCAGTGCCGGCAATTACGATTAATCCCGGTTCACCTTCCGTTACCCCGTGCAGTGCGATGTCAGCGTCACCAACCACCACGACGATGCCAGTACTGATGTTCTTGAGCGCCTCATGCATGCGGGCGCGCAACTCGGGACGTCGCACGCCGGCGAGACCAACTTCGGCAGCGACAAGATCCGTTCGCCGCAAGCGCGCCGCGTCGCAGGCTTTGTCTACAGCCTCGCGAATTGCTGTTGCGGCCTTTACCACTCCAACACGCAACGGGTTTGAAGGCCCAGCGAGTCCTTCCCCTAACAAATTCGAATTGAGATCGAGAATTACAGCGTGGGTTTTAGTCCCGCCGCCATCCACACCAACCAGCGCGCGCCGCGAAGTGGGATAGCGGTCCTTCAAAAAGGGCAGTGGCTTTTCGCTTTTCATAGGCAGCGGCAAAAAAGTTGCGCCGAACTAATTCTAAAAAACGTCCAGCCATAATGGAAACTAAAAGAATTTATTATTACAATAACGATGCCTGATACCGGAGGGACGCATGGAGATACGACAACTAAGAGCTTTCGTGGCGATTGCCGACGGCGGAACGTTTACCGCGGCTGCGCAGCAAGTTCACGTTACGCAAGCTGCGATCAGCATGCAGATCCGTCAATTGGAAACTGAGTTGGGCGCCAAATTGTTTGTGCGCGCTCCGCGCCGGGTCGTGTTGACGGAAGCAGGCGAGCAATTGCTGCAGCGCGCGCGCCACATCCTGCGCGATCACGATGCGGCCGTCGATGAAGTAGCGGAGTTGGCGGGAACACAGCGCGGGCGTTTGCGGATCGGCAGCGCCTCGGCGGTCGTCACGACCGACGTCTTGCCGAAACTCTTGCAAGAAGTGCGAAAGCAACATACAGGCGCGAACATAAGCTTGGTTTCCGGGACCAGCGACGCGCTGGTCCACCAGCTCCTCAACGGCGAGTTGGACCTGGCGTTTGTGTCTTTACCGGTAGAGGCCCGCGGCATTCACACTGAGCGGCTCAGCCAGGATCAACTGGTGGCCATCGCCTCGCCGGGTCACCGGCTGGCAAAGCAAAAGACAGTTAGCGCTTACACTCTGGCTGGAGAAAAACTCATCCTGGGCGAGCGCGGTGGGAATACGCGGCGATTGATCGATCAGTTTTTCGCGCAGGCGGGCGTATCGCTTCATGTGTCGATGGAACTTAGCCGGCAAGCCGCAATTCGCCGCATGGTGGAAGAAGACATGGGCGTGGGAATTGTTCCGCTGCAATCAGTTAGCGAAGCAGTCGCAAAAGGCCGGCTGGTGCGATGGTGGATCGAAGGCGCGCAAATAAATTGGGAACTTGGAATAGCAAAACACATTGGCGGTTACGAGTCGCCGATTATGGAAACGTTTATTAAACTCGCGCGCAAATATTTCGAAAGCGAAGGAACTAGTGGCAAAAAAGATGGGCTTCCAAGGTCGCCAAAGAAGAAAAAGGGTAAGGAGCGACGTTAGCGGTAAAGGTTAGTTCTGTGAAACTTAACTGGTAGAAGAAAATCCCGGACGCTCTGGCTCCATTAGGAGCCAAATGTTTCTAGAAAACCGCATGCCCCCGCACTCCCCGCTCTGGAGATCTGTTCATGAGGCTATAAACATTTCGCACCTACGGCGCGAGGAATCTCGGAATATCAAATTCGAGACTGGCCTGAACAGGTCCTCAGCGCTGCAATCAACTGATCAATATCCGCTTCATTGTTAAAGAAATCCGTGGCCACCCGAATTCCTTGCGGTTTTTCCGTAACAATTATTTTTTCTTCCGCGAGTCTACTTACCAACTGTCCGGGACTGTTGGCAGCAACTAACGTTTGGGCTGAGCGCGTACGGTCATCGCGGATCGGAGACAGCACTTCCCAACCAGAATCGAGCAACCGATTAGTAAGAACGATTCAGTGCGAGTGCGCGCTGCTCGACATTCTCGATGGTAATACTGCTGAGCAGATCAACTGACGCCCCCAGCGCGAAGATGCCGGCGTAATGCGGACAACCAAGTTCTGCACGCGCGGCAGCATCGTGTCTTAAATGTGCTTCATCGTTTCGCGTCGTAAAAGGATCCTGAAGGCTGAGCCAGCCAATCGCGTGCGGCTTCGAGCGCGCCAGCAGTTCCCGCGACAGATAAACGAAACCGCTGCCATAGCCTGACAGCATCCATTTGTGGCCGGTGGAACAGAGCGCATCGATCTTCATGCGCTTCACATCGATGGCAAAAGCGCCTGCCGATTGCGCAGCGTTTACTACAAACGCATGGCCACCTTTTGCGTTTCCTAATTCTTCCAGGTCGCTACGGAAGCCGTTTGAGAATTGCACGTGGCTCAAACAAATAACGCCGGTGCGCACGTTCATGGCGCCGCGGATATCCTGAACGTCAACCAACCCTTCATGTGATTTCACCAGATGAATGGGAATGCGCCGATTCATCCACGGCAAGGTGGAAACGGGAAACTCGAGATCGCAGGAGATGACTTCGCCGTGATTCTCGAGCGCATCGATGATCACGTTCATCCCGCTCGAAGTGTTTATTGTCAGCGCAACTTCATCTGTTTCGGCATTGATCAACGCTGCGACTTTGCGTCTCACCTCTTCGCGCTTCGCCAACCACTCGTCCCAATGAATGTCGCCGTCGTTCATCATCAGGCGATAATAGTCCGACGCAGCATCGCTACTAGCGCGCGGCAATGGACCAGCCGCGGCCGTGTTGAGATAGGTCGAGTTCTCGGTTACCGGAAACTGTTTTCTAATTTCGGACCAGTCGATCATTTACTTGGGAAGATACAGCATGAGTCAAACCAGGCGTTAGCCCAACCGTGAGGTAGGGGGTTGCAGAACCGCGAGCGGTAGCGACCGGATGCAAACGTCAACTTGCGGATCTACCATAAACCTGGAATCAATGGTTCGAACAGTTGAGTCTGGCATCCGGTCGCTACCGCTCGCGGTTCTGCACGGCCAGCAAGAAATCTTTCATCGAACTGGAACAGGGATCCAACGCAGTTCGCTGGCGCTTGGTCCCGGTGTATAGTTTCCTAAGGAGTCAAAGGATATGTACGTGGGAAGAATAGTTGCTTCGGTAACAATCGAAAACGCTTCCGACCTTTCGAAGGCACTTCGATGTGATGCCTTGGTCGATACGGGCGCATCACTAATGGTATTGCCGATTGCGTGGAAAGAGCGGCTCGGCAACCTCGAGTTTTCAGCCGAAATCGAGGTTGAAACAGCTACCCAGGAAACTGTTACAGCGCAGGTGTGCGGGCCGGTGCGCATTCAGATAGAGGGATTCCGCGCTATCTTAAACGAAGTCGCTTTTGTGGAAATGAAACCCGCTGATGGTGATTACGAACCGTTAATTGGTTACATCGTTCTAGAGCAGAGCCTGGCGGGCGTTGACATGCTCGGGCACCGGTTGATCCCTCTCAAACATTTGGATTTGAAGCGACTGATAAAATCCCAGATCGGCGCCCTGCCGATGAGCCGCGCTACTGCCGGGGTGCCTCAAACCACAACCCTGCCAACGGCGGCAATGTAATTACAGCCGAATACTCAAGACCATTATGCGGAACCGCTGCAGCTGCGATCCGCTTTGCAGGGCCTTCACTGGCTCCGCCGTAGTTTTCAGCGTCACTATTAAATAACTGTTTGTACTTCCCTGCTCGCGGCAATCCCAATCGATAACTTTCAATCGTCACGGCCGAGAAATTATAGACGCAGACGATTTCTGCGCCGGTCGAGGGTGAGATACGCCGAAACGCGATCACGTTTTGCGCCGCATTATCAACGTCGATCCATGCAAAGCCCGTAGGTTCGCCGTCTGCTTCCCATAAACATTCGTGC
>DASQPM010000413.1:0-2037 GCA_035643935.1 Pyrinomonadaceae bacterium
TACCTCATGCAGCCAGTTCGCCTGCGTCCCCTCTTCAAACGTCACATACACTTTCCCGCGCAGCTGCTTGAGATAGCCGCGCACCCGCTCTGCTCCTGTCTCAATCACTGATTGCATCACCACCTTGCCGGCTCCATTCAAGACCACGATCACAATACTTGCTCGATGCACGTCCATTCCCACATAATACGTTTTCATAGGGCTCTCCTTCGGTTGCAAACTTGAAGTCGTAGAACAACTCCAAGCTATCACCGCTGGGGCGCCCTTTCATATATAGAGTAGCGACCGGATGCCAGACTCAACTCTTATAACCATTGATTCTATGTGTGTGGTAGGTCCTCAAGTTGGCGCCTGCATCCGGTCGCTACCGCTCGCGGTTCTGCATACCCGGAAATCTTTCATCGAACCCGGATTGCGCTGAATGAAGAATGGTGATATTAGCACCGGCGCAAGATGACGAGAGTGGCACAAACTTCAGTGTGTGCTGTGCTGCCAGACACAGACTAAAGTCTATGCCACTTTTTGAAAGACTCGGTCGAAACTCAGTCTTCCTGAAGGAACCAATCATCATGGCAAATAATCTAAAACATTTTGCTGTGCATGCCGGCGATGTCGCCCGCGCGCGCAATTTTTACGAGCAGGCGTTCGGCTGGCAGTTTACCGCCTGGGGACCGCCGGGATTTTTTCTTATCAAAACGGGAACTGACGACGACGCGGGTATTGGAGGCGCGCTCCAGGGGCGCCGCGAGGTTGCCTTCTGCGACGGCGCCCATTCGAAGGTTTCACGGGGCAAGGCTATAATGATGACATACTGAATCGCATTGATTTCGCCAAGGAGTATTGATGAGTTCCGACAAGGTTTCGCAGTTATCTGAAAAAGTCAGTTTCAAAGGCCGCATTCTGTTTCTGACAGAAGACACTTCACTTATCCGGCAACAACTGGAAGCGCAAGGCGATGACCGTGCAGGAATTGAAGCGGAACTAGCCGCGCGCCTGGCCGACGATGATCTTCCGCTGATGAGCAATATCTCAACAGACGAGATCACTCCGGGTTGGGTGTGTTTTTACTACGATGAAACGCTTGGCGAATATGTTTACGTCGGCATGCGTGAAGGCGCGGTGAAGAAAGATGAGGTGAAGCAAGGCGGCTTTGCTGTCGTCGTTTCAGGGCTTTCAAAAGGATGCGGCTCATCGCGCGAAACGGCGCCATATGCCGAGAAGTGGGCCGGTATTCAACTCGTGATCGCGAAGAGCATCGAAAAGATTTATGGGCAGAACTCGCAAAATATCGGCCTGCTGACCTCGAATGATTTTGGACTTATCGCGCGCATTCGCAACGGCGAAGAAATTCCGTTAAGCGAATTCACCGACGGCCTAGATCCGATTTCGCAAGCCATTGTCGAACACGGCGGCTTATTCAACTACAACAAGGCGCGGCTCGCCGGTAAAGTTTCACCGCCGCCTTTGGCAACTGGCAAAAGGCCGATGACGATCGTCGAAAAGATAATCGCGCGTCATGCGTTTGTGACCGCCGGCAAGATTGGTGTTGAGGATGTGAAGCCTGGTGACGCTTTGTTTGCAGTCGCCGACGTGCGGTTTAGTCACGAGTACGTCACGCCCATGGCCGAATCGCTGTTGAAACAGGCGCTTGGTCCGGACGCGCGGGTGACCGAACCAGAATCAGTTTTTGCTTTTCGTGATCATCTGACTTTTCTTGGCCGCGTTATGTCGCAGAAGCATCGTGACATGGGCCTGCTGGAAAGGGCCGAAGGCCTGGCTACCACGCAGGAAGATTTCACTTCGAAGCAGGGCATACGACTCTACGGCGAAAATCCTGAAGGAGGCTCGGAAGCGATTTGTCACAACGCCGTGGTTGAAGACCTCGCCTTGCCCGGTCAGATTGTGATCGGCACCGACTCGCACACGTGCATGGCCGGCGTGCTTGGCTGTTTCGCCTTTGGCGTTGGCTCGACTGACATGGCCAATGCGTGGTACGCGAAAGACATTCGTATTCGCGTGCCGGAAACTGTGCGCTAC
>DASQPM010000414.1:0-6820 GCA_035643935.1 Pyrinomonadaceae bacterium
CAACAACCGGCAGTTGTTCGCTCCCCATAGTCGCCGCGATAATTGCAACCAAAATCAAAATTATAGAGAGCGAGCCGCAAACAATGAACGTCTTCCGCAATGTAGCGCGCGCACTGCGCTCTAACGAAGCGGTATTACGACTGATAGTTGTGGTTCTGTCGTTCAAGTGTGTTTCACTTAAAGGCTTCAGGGTGAAGCGCGCGGGCGATCCGTTCCAAGCCGTCAACAAGACGCGGCCCGGGCCGCGTTAGCAGATCGCCGTCGATTACATAGACGTGACCGTTCTGAACTGCTGGAGAATTCTTGAGCGCCGGGGCCACGTTTGAATTCACCGCAGCTCCCATCGTCCCTCCCGAAAGCATGATGATTGCTTCTGGTCTTGAAGCGAGGGCTGCTTCATCGCTCAATCGTGGCCAAGCCTCGTTCACATCCGCGGTAACAGAGCGTCCGCCCGCGCGTTCGATCAGGTTTGTGACGAACGAACTCTTGCCGGCCGTATACAACGGTTGTCCCGACAATTGAAAAAAAACAGACACAGGACGACGTCCGGCTACGGCGCGTTCAACTGTCTCCGCTCGCGCACGCAACTGTTTCACTAATTCCGCGGCACTAACCGATTGACTTAACAAATCACCAACGCTCAGAATCGAGCGAAAAACCCCTTCAAGATCGCGCGCATCTGTAACATACACCGCTATATTCTGTTCATTCAATTGTCCCGTAAAAGCTTCCAGCTGCGAGGCTGTCGAAACCAAAACGAGCTGTGGACGAAGTGCGAGTATGCGTTCAATGCTCGGCTGTAGTGTGTCGCCGACTTTGGCAACGCTCTTTGCCTCAGGCGGATAATCACAAAAAGTGGTGTCTCCTACCAGGCGGTCACCGCCGCCCACCGCATACACAATCTCAGTGAGATTTGGCGCCAGCGAAATCACGCGCTCGATCTTTACCGGCAGCGTGACCTTTCGTCCCGCCTCATCAACCACTTCCCTGGTTTGGGTGTTGGCCTTGTACTCGGACGGACCTTGTCGTTGCCCACAACTCAGGAGGGCGATAACTGCGCACAAAAGAACCAGTGCGCGAGCAATCTGTTTTGTTTTAAGGTAATGAAGTTGCAAAAAGTCCCGACGACCTCCTGGTTTCGCGAAAGGAAACAGGCGATCGTCGGGACCGGAATAGAAATTGGTAGCCCGTGCGGCCTGAACGCCTTTCCGCGAAGCGTTCGAAAGCTGCAAAGCATCCTGGCAGGTCTCCTGGCTTAGAAAGCAAATTCAATTACCGCAGTAATCGAATGCCTCATCACAGTGGCGCGACCGCGCGGGATTCTCACCCGCTTCCCTATTCTCCCCTTGTCGGGGCACCCAGACACTTTCACATAAAAAGATCGGCTTGTAATCGACGCGGACACTATCACTTGTTCACGGGAGGTGTCAAACCTTTGCCGGAGATAATTGGCTAACATGTATACTCTCTCGCACTAATCTTTCAGTAGAAATATTTGCCGCAGCTTTTTTGGTTGCCGCTTTACCAAACGCGACTTCCGTTATGACTTTCAGTCCAAACGCGCCGTCCACAAGTACTGCGAACAAGACAACCGATAAATCTCTCGCAACGGCCTTCTTCGCGGCGGTTGTCATTTTGTTTGCAGCACTAAGGCTGTTGCGCTTATCGGCGACGTGCTGGTGGTTTGACGAAATCTTCAGTATTCATGCGGCGCGCCACAACTGGATCGAGCTACTGCGATTTGTAGCTGCTGACATAATTCACCCGCCTCTTTTTTATCTGCTTCTCAAGATTTGGATTGCTATCGGTGGCGAATCTTTGGTGTGGCTGCGATTGCTTCCAGCTCTTTTTGGTATTGCGGCGATCATTCCCTTCTTCCTACTTTGTCGCGAGCTGGACCTTAGCCAAAACGAGCGAAACCTGGCGTTACTGCTGCTGGCAGTTAACGGCTATTTGATCAAGTATGCTCAGGAACTGCGGATGTACTCGCTGCTAATGTTTCTTTCGCTGTGCTCGCTGTGGCTCTTCATTAAATTCTTCAAAGCTGAACAAGCATCGCGCAAACAACTTATGTGGTTGTTTCTGACAAACTTGTTGCTGGTGTATTCGCATTACGCCGGGTGGCTAGTCGTTATTACCGAGGGTTTAACGCTCGTGATTTGGCAACGACGCAGGATCATGCCGTTCGTGGCCGGCGTCGCCGTCACCATGATCGCTTATGCGCCCTGGGTTTTTATGGTTACTCGGAATGCGGAAGCTGGAAAGGGATTGGCGCAGAACATCGGCTGGATGACGCGGCCGACTTTCCGGGACATAACGCAATTCTATGCGCTGCTGAACAAACCGTTCTGGTTTGTTCAGAGCACGGCCGCGCGACCATACGATCTGCTTACCGCTATCTTTGCGCTGTTGGTCCTGGGCGTGCCTCTGCTCATGTTTTCAGTGCGTGTCTGGCAGTCGCGTGATCGGGCCAACGACGCGAACCTCCCGCCAATTCGCGTGCTGTTCGTGCTTGCTTTCGCTCCGGTTGCCATCGTCTTCGGGTTGAGTTGGCTACTGCCACTATCAATCTGGGGCACTCGCCACTTGATCATCGTGGCTGCGCCGTACGCAATCCTGGTTTCACTGGCGATTGTCAGGCCCACGCGCGACTGGATCAGAATTGTCCTCTACGTGATCTTAGGATCCTGGATTCTGCTTGCGGGGGTCGCCTGGGCCTTGGTGCGACCGCCAGTTTACATTTGGTGTGCTTGGGAACCACTGGCCCGGCAAGTGGAGGCGAATGAACCTCAAGCGGCGGAAGACGTTCGCGTTTATGCTTTTGAGGATTTGGTCGCTTACCATCTTTGGTTCGCTTTTGATTCTTCTCAGCGCAAACAATTCAAGGTAACGGTAGTCAAGCATTTTCCCGGGACCCTGGAAGATCCCGCTTATTTTCTGCCGCGACGGTTCAACGAGATCGCAGTGATCGATAGCGCGCAAATAAACGGAAGCGAAATTTGGATCGCATATCGAGCCGCGCGCTGGGATGACACTCTGCCGCCGCTTAACGCGCTTGAGAACATGGGTTATGTGGTGCGCAATGTATATTCGACTCCAGCGCAGGGACAGCAGGGGTTTATGGTGCGAATGTCGCGAAAATAGAAACAACTCTTCGGGCATTCAAGATCACACTTTGCCGAGCCTTTTCTTGTCAAGTAAAATTGCGGCGTTTCTAAATCACAATGGAGCCATACGCGAATGATTAAAACGGTCGAATGGACCAACGAAGGCATACGCATGATTGATCAGCGCCTGCTTCCAACGGAGGAAAAGTACCTGATGCTGCGCTCCTGGGAAGAGGTAGCAGAAGCGATCAACAAAATGGTAGTGCGTGGCGCCCCTGCGATCGGCGTCTCGGCAGCGATGGGACTTGCGCTTGGAGCTAGTCAATCAGTCGGCATGTCCGTCGCTGATCTGGAAGACGATTTCACCTACATGTGCCAGGTGATGGGTGAGACAAGGCCAACGGCTGTCAATTTGTTCTGGGCAATCGAACGAATGCGGGATCGGTTCAATCGCGAAAAGGGCAATACGAAGAGCGTTGAAGAAATAAAAGCCAGTTTGGTCGCTGAAGCACAAAAGATCTTTCAGGAAGACATCGCAGCAAATCGCGCGATCGGACGTTTTGGCGCCGACTTGATTGCCGACGGAGACACGGTACTAACCCATTGCAATGCCGGGGCGCTGGCGACGGCCGGCGATTATGGAACGGCACTGGGAGTGATTCGCGGAGCCCGCGACGCAGGCAAGCGGGTGGCGGTAATTGCAGATGAGACCAGGCCGTTCTTACAGGGGCTGCGCCTAACCGCCTGGGAACTGGCTAAGGACAACATTCCGGTTACGGTGATAACCGACAATATGGCCGGACATGTAATGAAAAACGGTGACGTCAACGTTGTGGTAGTGGGCGCAGATCGGATCGCTGCTAACGGCGACGCGGCAAACAAGATTGGAACCTACATGGTGGCGGTACTGGCGCGAAAGCACGAAATTCCTTTTTACGTTGCCGCTCCAATCACGACGCTTGACCTGTCACTGAAATCAGGGCAGGAAATTCCTATTGAGCAGCGCGATCGTAAAGAAGTAACGCATATCCGGGGGCAGCAAATGGCGCCCGACGGGATCGAAGTGAGCAATCCTGCGTTTGATGTAACGCCACACGACTTGATCACCGCAATCATTACGGATCGCGGTGTTGCGCGGGCGCCTTATACGGAAAGCTTAAGGAAGTTGATGGCGGACAGTAGCAACGCTGCGACGTCACACGACTAAAGCCAGTGGGGGCCGGGTCGAAGTTTAGAGCTTTGCAAACCGGCTATTCTTCCACCAATCCATCGTCAACTTCAGACCCGTTTGCAGATCGACCTGAGGGGCAAAGTCCAGGAATTCGCGGGCCCTGGTAATATCTGCCAGGCTGTCGCGCACATCACCTCTGCGAGGATCCTGGTAATCGACTTGCACTTCATCCTTCCCAGTCAGTTTCTTGAGATGATCCAATAACTGATTGAGAGTCACTCTTTCACCGTTAGCGATATTTATGACCTGCCCGATTCCCTTTGTAGTTTCCGCAGCCTTTAGATTGGCGGCGACGACATTGTCGATATAAGTGAAATCCCGCGACTGTTCTCCATCTCCATAAATCACTGGCCGCTGATCGGATAAGAGTGCGCCGATAAAACGAGAGATAACCCCTGAATACTGCGAGCTGGGATCCTGGCGGGGCCCAAACACATTAAAGTAGCGCAGTGAAACTGTCTCCAGCTCATAGACGCGTGTGAAGACCTGACAGTAGTATTCGCCCACCAGTTTGGCTACGGCATAGGGCGACAGCGGATCCGGCAACATAGTTTCAACTTTTGGAAGTGTAGGCTGATCGCCGTAGGCTGAACTTGAAGCCGCATAGACTACACGCCTGACCCGCCGGTCTCGCGAAGCCAGCAACAGGGAGAAAGTTGAATCAACACTTGCGATATGTGTCTGACGTGGGTCTTCAACTGAACGAGGTACGGAAGGGATTGCTGCTTCGTGAAAAACGAGCTCAACATCTTCAAGAACCTTGTGTACTGCCGTTTCGTCTGCAAGGGAGGCCTTTACAAAGTCTACATCACCACCGATCTCCTCAACGTTTTCGCGATAGCCCGTTGATAGATCGTCGATAATACGTACTCTGGCTCCGGATCTGATCAGGCCTGAAGCTATGTGAGATCCGATGAAGCCCGCTCCTCCAGTTACCAGCGCTATTCCTGTTAAGGCCATAATAAAAAGTGTTCTGTGCTAGTGTTGCTTTAAACGGACAAGCGATTCGTCTATCTCCCTACGCCCACGTACTCAAAACCCAATTCGCGCATGTCTTCAGGTTCATAGATATTGCGCAAATCAGCAATGCGTGGTGATTTCATCAGATCGTGGATGCGCCTCATATCAAGCGCGCGAAATTGATTCCATTCCGTAACGAAGACAAGCGCATCAGCGTTTGTTACGGCTACATACTCATCTTCCACACATTTTATTTCAGGTAGAACGCGGGCGGCTTCCTGCATCGCTACGGGATCGTAGGCAACCACCTTTGCGCCGCGCGCGGTCAAACCCTTAATGATATCGATCGCTGGCGCCTCGCGCATGTCATCGGTTTCGGGCTTAAATGCCAACCCCAGAATAGCAATAGTCTTTCCTTTGAGTTCGCCAACCAACTTTTCAATCTTGGGGACCATCGCCTGACGCTGCCGACGATTAACTTCTATAACGGCATCCACGATTAAAGAATCGCGTCCAAACTGGCGCGCCACTGAAGCAAGCGCCTGTGTATCCTTGGGAAAACAGGAGCCACCAAAGCCGGGTCCGGGGTGGAGAAACTTGTTCCCGATGCGGCGATCCATACCAATGGCGCGCGCCACATCATGAACATCACAGCCAATGCTTTCGCACATGCTGGCAATCTCATTGATGAAGGAGATTTTGGTGGCCAGGAAAGCATTTGCGGCATACTTGGTTAGTTCAGCAGCTTCGAGCGAGGTAATAACAAAAGGCGCCTCGATTAGATAAAGCGGACGATAGAGATCTCGCATGATCGCGATGGCTTCTTCGTCGCGGCTGCCAATAACCACGCGATCGGGGCGCATGAAATCACTAATCGCCGCGCCTTCTCGCAGAAATTCCGGATTGGCAACGATGCCAAAATTCAGGCGGGCCCTTTGCTTTTCGCGGATCAACTTGCGCAGCCATTCACCGGTTCCGATTGGCACGGTTGATTTGGTGACGATGACCTTGTAACCGTTCATGTGTTGCGCGATGGTGGTGGCGGCTGCTTCGACGAAACTAAGGTCGGGCGAGCCGTCATCCTTCGGCGGCGTACCCACGGCTAGAAAAATTACCAGCGCCTGTTCCACCGCTTGTTTGATGTCAGTTGTAAACCGCAGGCGCCCCGAGTGCATGTCCTTCGTAACCAGTTGCTCGAGACCGGGTTCATAGATCGGCATCTCTCCAGCGGAAAGGTGAGCAATTTTATCAGCGTCGATGTCAACGCAGGTTACATCTACGCCAAACTCAGCGAAACAAGCACCTGTCACCAAGCCGACATAACCCGTACCAATTACCGCAATGTGCATGAGTGACCTTAAACGAAAATCAGGAGGGATTGAGCTGTTAAGCAAAAGCTTGCGGGCCAAACACGACCTGAGTCGCGTGACCCGCAAAGTTGTAGGTGAATGACCGCAGCGCTAGTTGCCGCGCCGCGGTTTTTGTAGAAAAGATGCAATCGACCGTTTACCTGGACGGGCTA
>DASQPM010000415.1:0-15098 GCA_035643935.1 Pyrinomonadaceae bacterium
AAGAAGTTTGCCGGTAGGCAATGGCCGGCTCGCGGTGCGGCGCATCAGGGCATCAAGATCTTTCTCCATGTATTGATTGAGCGTGGCGATGCCGGAAGACAAAAGAGCGATGCCAACCATCGCGGTCAGCATCGCTCGGTAGTCGACCCGGCCCGGCGAAGCAAGCGCAAAGCCGGCCGCGGCAGTCAGCACAATCAGAAAAGTAATGCGCGGTTTTGTTAGTTCAAGATAAGCAGCCACCCGCTCGCGCGCGCTCAAGCGCTCGAGCTGAGCTAACCCGGCGGTAAGTTCTATTGCGAATTCTTCCATTTAAGCTTGGTGACGGTTCTGTAGTTCAGAGTCCAAGCTTTAGCTTGCTGGTTATTAAGCTAAGAGCAACCTAAAGGTTGTACTCTAAACTGCTTGAACTCTATCCTCGTTGCGTTGCTGCTGAAAATCTCAGTGACTGTTCCGCTGGTCGCAGCACTCTAAATACCCTCAATGTCAAAACTATTGTGGTCGCGAATACCAATGCGCCGCAGGCAACGTGCGCGACCGTAACTCCAACCATTGGATTCAACGGCTGCGGATCGTTTGGCGAAGCCGTGCGCGTTATGTAAGCAGCCAGACCGAGGAACAATTGCACGACTAATAACGCCAACGCTACCGTCGCTGGTTTGGTCAAGAACGGTTCGTCGCGATAGCGCCGCAGAACCAGCAACGCTGCGCTTCCCAATAACAACGTAACGGCAACTGCGCCGCCGACGTGCGTCAATAAAAGATCTGTCGGCAGTGGTTTGTCCCAGGTTGCCGAATGTCGCAAAGTAGCGCCAATTATCAACTGCAAAAAGACTGTTGCCGTCGCTGCAGTGCAAATGTATCTCAGCGGCAGACCAGCACGATCATCCAGCAGCGGGCGGTTCGCCAACCAGCTTCGCGAAGTAAAAACCGCCAGGCTGACCGTCGTACAAAAAAAGAGTTGGGCCAGCGTCCCATGCGCCGCGGAAACAGCTAAAGGCAGGCTCAATTTGACAGTCAATCCGCCGAGCAGGCCCTGCGCAATCACGGCCAATAAGGCGACTAAGCCCAATCGCCGCACCCAGCGCCGCTTCTCTTTTAGGAACAGAAAAACGACCAAACCGATTGTCAATAAGCCAACTGTCGTAGCCACCATCCGGTGGCCATGTTCCCAAAAAAGGTTACCCACCATTTTCGGGAACACCTGACCATTTGAAAGCGGCCAGTCGTTCGTCGCGAGTCCCGCGTCATGGCTGGTCACCAATGCGCCGGCGATGATCAAGAAAAAAGTCGCGCCAGCGACGAGAAGCGCGAAACGATACAAACCTTTGCTCATTCAAACGCCACGCGACTTCCAATCTCCGATTGCCGAACTACTTTGGTGAAACGCCAACAGTTTAGAGTCCAAACTTTAGCTTGCTTTTTACTAAGCTAAGAGCAACCTGAAGGTTGTACTCTGAACTGCCTTGTTTTCAATCGGCAATCGGAAATTGGCAATCGTAAGTCAAAATCAGTGATGGCCCACGACTGGAACTTCGATCGCCGGCATCATTTCCAGACCAGGAGCGCCTGCAGCAGTTGCTCCTTCGCCGAAAGCGAAGTCAGCTTTTGCACTGCCGCTCGCCGGCACAGTGACCTGCATCGTTTTTTCTGTTCCGGTGGCGCCGCCTTCATGCCACGCCGCAACTGTGTAGGTTCCCGGCGGCACACCCTTGATGGTGAACGTGCCGTCTTCAGCACTCACCGCGAAGAACGGATGCTTTAGCACGCCAACGTACGCCTTCATCCAGGGATGTTGGTTGCACTTGACCGGCACCAACACTTCAAAGCGAGCAAACGAGTGCGTCAATGGTGGCGCGCCATTTGGCTGCGACTGATTCCAATCAGGATTGTTCTTTGGCGTAAAGTGAATGTTGTGTTGCGTCGGATCGCTGTTGGTGATGTTCAACTTCTGATTGACCATCGCACCCAACACGTGTGGTCGGTAATGACAGCCGTTCTGATCGAGCGTCACGCTGTTGGACGGAGTAGTAAACGTATAATCGGTAACCTTCTTACCGTCGGCGGTCGTGCCATCCTTGATGTAAACAAAGGCATATTCCAACTTGCCGTTGTTGACGACTGTATCTTCCGTTGTAAGGTTCGGGCTTTTCTGTCCGCAAACCGGATCGGCAGAAGTGTCAATCTTCTTGGGCGCCGGAGGCGTGCCGTTGTAAGCAATCGTGCCGGTTATCGTTCCTTCGTTCCCTTTGGCGGTGTAAGGCGTACCCGCTGTCGGAGTAGTGCCTTCGTTTGACGTTCCTTCAGGAGTCTTGCTGCAAGCCGAAGCCAGGCCCAGCAGCGATAGAGCAATCAAGAGAGTCAGCCAGACCTTGGTCTGCTTCATAGACATAATCAGTTCCTCCAAATCAGAATAACTTTCAGCATAACTTTAGCACGGGAAGCTACCCTAAGTAGAACCGCGTGCACATCGAAAAGATTACATTCCCGGCGCTCTCGCATTCGCGCGAACGCTTCCATTAAACGCAAGCGGACTGCGTTTTGATCTCCGCAATTTGTGCAACGCCGTCTCTCCGCCTTTCCGCTTCAGTTTGTTTTCAGCTTTTTGTGCCGGTTGCGCTGCTGGGGTTGGTGCTGCGGGCGCAGTCGCCAACAGTCGCCTTTGTTCGTCAGGCGTCATCAGGAACATGTAGCGCACCAGTAAACGCGCGTGATCGTCGTGGTAGGCGGCCGCGCTGGCCGGCGGATTCGGTAGATTGATTACCCAGCGATCTTCTTCTTTTCTAAAGAGACCGGTTGGCATCGCCGTGCCCGGACTAATCTGCGATGGATCCAGCAGCCAGCGGAAGGTCCATTCCGGCTTCAATCGTTCACCCGCCAAAAGGAAGTTCGGCGCTATCGCCTTCGCGTCGTGAGCCGGCTCGCCGGTGATATGACACTTCAAGCACGGCGTGCCCGAGGTGAACATCTGTCGGGCCACAAGTTTTTCCTGCTCGCTCAACGGCTCCATCGGTTCTTTGATGTATGGTTCCTGTTGGCCCGACATGGCCATGAAGAAACGCACCAGTGTTTGCAGCTCGTTGGGCGAGAAATTAAACGTTGGCATGCGGAACTTAAGATACGGACGCACGCCGTTACGATCTAATCCTGGCTGTGGCTTCAAGTGTCCACTTGTTTGCGAAGCCTGCGCTGTTGCCGGCTTTGGCGTGCCGGCAGGAGAAGCGGTCGGCGACGCTGTAGCGCGTGCCGCATTATCGATTGCGCTGGTTTGTTCCGGAGTCTTTTCTCCACTGAGCGAGGGATCATGCAGAAACTTCAGCAGCCAATTCGGATCGACACGCGCGCCTTCACTCGAGAGACGCGGCGGCAGCAAATCTTTGCCCTCCGGCGTTTGGTAGAACGGCAAGTCCATTACCACGGAACGCTGGCCCACCTGCACCTGGTGACAACCAATGCAGTTGTATTTCTTTATTACCCACCAACCGTTTTGAATGTCCTGACGACGCTGGTCCTCCGGATTATAGAAGAGTGACGACGGCACGTTTGCGCCTTCCGAACCCACGCTGCCGAGCAGAAAAGTGGTCAACGCATTGCGCCACTCCGGCGTCAGATAAGGTCGCGGCATGCGCAAACGATCTTTAGGGTCCTTCTCTTTGCCCTGATCGTAGATCGACGGCTCACTAACCTTGTGCTCGAAAAATCCCTTGTGGTTGTACCAGGCTTTTTCTTTATGCTCCGGATGCAGGCCAAGCGGATCAATTCCCTCCTCGGCCCGCTTAGTTAGCAAAGCAAAGTCGAGACGTTCGATCGGCGTGGCACCCTCGACAGTTAATTCCTTGCCAATTCTTTGTTCGTCTTCAAAGCCTTTGATCTCGTGACAACCGGCGCAGCCATACTGCTTGATGAGCGCGCGGCCTTTGTCTTTCAACTCCGGACTATCCATGAACGAAGCGTCCGCATACTGCTGCGGCGACGATAACGAGAAAAGATAGGTGGCAATGTCTCGCGCATCTGTCTCCGTCAGACGGAAGTTTGGCATTACCGTCATGTTCTGCACTTGCAGCTCAGCGCCATCATTGGGGCAACGCGAATGCAACTCAGTGTCGAAGACGTAAGCTAGGTTGTGTTTGGCGTAGTCGTCCGGCGTTAGATCGCGTTTCTCTTTCGGACAATAAGGAGCAAAGCGTTCACGCGGATTGTGAATCCAGCGCACGATGTAATCGAAGTTTGCCTTCTCGCCGACCTTTTGCAGGTTTGCCGCAAACGTGCCGCCGAGTCGATTGTCTTCTTCGCCGATCGAGTGGCACCCCAAACAACCTTTGGATTCAAAAAGTTCTTTGCCGTGACCGGCATCGCCGCGCTGTTGCTCGGGCAGCTTGCCATCGAAACCATCCTGCCAAAGGTAGGCAGCAATAGCCTGAATTTGGTTCTCGCCATCCTTATCGCGCATTGGCGGACCGTTTCCGCCGGCGTTAGCGAAGCGCCAGAAGGTTGGCATCTTGGTGCCGGGACGAAAAGCCTGCGGATCGGAAAGCCAAATCGGAATCCATTCCTTGCGCAGTTTCAGGCGCACGTCCTTCAGGTTTGGTCCAACTTTCTTCTGATCCTGCATCAAATATTTCGACTGCAAGTTCAGCTGATCGATGCGCGCGGCCAAAATGCTGTTGGTGACTTTCAACGCTTCTGATTCAGCCAGCATCTTATGCGCATCGTCGTCGCTGGTCCCCTCAGACGGATTCTCGTCAATGCGAATCTGCTTTTGGTTAGCACTGATCTGATCATCTAGCTGGCTGATACTTTGCCGCGTCGTCGCCAGGTTATCAGCCTCGCGGTCGAACCCTTCGTAACGATGACAGCCCGTGCAGCCACGCTGGTAGAACAGATCGCGGCCGAGATTCAAGGTGTCGGCGCCTTGCGTCACGCGATCCTTGGCGTGACATTGCTGGCAGCCCGCTTCGGTGTTCTCTTTTTCAAACATCGGCCACAGCCAGAATTTATTTTGTCCGTGACTCTTCAGTTCGCTGGTGGTCGCGCGGCCATTGCCCCAGTGACAACCCGAACAGCCAAAGCGATCCGGATTATGAATCTGAAGCAGATCTTTGTTGGGATGACTGACGAAGGCGCGCGCCAGGTTGTCAGGTTTCTTGCCGGGACCGCCGGGCGCCATATCTTCCGGCCGGATGTCCAGCGGCTCGCGAATGCCGACGTGGCAAACTTCGCAACGGTCGACGATATTGAATTCATTGACACTAATCTGATGTGGCAGGATCGCATAATCAAACTTGTCCATTTTGCGAATCAGACCATCAATCTGACTCGCGCCTAATCCGGGCATGTGATGTTTCAGATAATCGTCGCGCTTCTTCGCCAGCTCCGTCGGTTCTTTAAGTACTTCCGCTTTTTGGCCCAGCAGTCTGGCCTTCTCATCACGCAGGTCGTTGTAAAACTTTTCGAGCTGCTCGTAGTTCATCTTCTGCGTAGTCTTGCGACCAGACCCATCCGCGGCCGGTAACTCCACCTCGACCAGCTCGGCCCGCTTCTGTTCAGCTTGCTTGCGATATTTATCTTTTTTGGCAGGAGGCGCGATTTCGACGTTGTAATTAATGACCGTCAGGCGGCCGCGTTGGTTCTGAAAAGGGTCGGTTACGGCATCGAGTTGCCCTTGTATTTGCGTGACTTTCTGATCAATCTCTTTTGTTTGCGGCGTTATGGCTTCAAGTGCTGCCTTGGCCTCGTCATCAAGCTTTTGATACTCAGGATCTTCTTTTACCTGAGCTTCCGTCTTGCCTGCTTGCGGCTTGATGCTTTTCAAGTAACGAGTGTAGCGGCTGACGAACTCTCGCTGAATTCCTTTCCAGGGGCGTTGGCCGATTGCTTCGTCGTAGAGGGACCAGGCAAGCGAGAACGTGAGCAGCAACGCGCAAACAAGCATGATCCCGCTCGTCGAACGGCTCACGATCGGATCATGCGCCGGAACGTCCGGCTCTTTTTTCACCAACGACTCGGTGCTTTCGGGACCGTCGGCCACTAAACGAGTCTCCCCTCGCCGCGTACTTCTAAGTGGCACAGACTGAAGTCTGTGTCTTCAATTCTAAGTGGCACAGACTTTAGTCTGTGGTCTTCAATCGGCATAGACTTTAGTCTGTGGTTTCAACGGCCACAGACTGAAGTCTGTGCCACATTCATATGTTGAACCAGGGCGTAACCCAAACGTACTTAATTGTCAGCGCCAGCCGCAGTATCAGTTTCACCGGCAATGCCAACAGCACGGTCACTGCAAAGAATTGGAAAGTTACATATTGCAGGATGCTCGTTCGCGCCAGCAGCTTCTTTTCAAACTCATCCTTTGGAAACAACCGAAGCGGCCGCAGTGACAGTTTTTTAAGATCGACCGTCATCAGCCAGTGAAAGAACAGCGCACCGACAATATAGAAACCACTTACCACCAGCAGTCCGAAGATGAACTTAAACGGATTAGTGGAAAGAAATCCCAGGTGCAGTAGTTTGCCGATGCGACTGGTCGCGATCCAATCGTGCAGATCTACGTTCTTGTCAAACACGACTGCGTTGTGGTCCCACGTCTGTCCCGGCCAAAACCAGATCCAGCCTGGTCCGCGAATGAATGTGCCGATGAAGATCAAAAGGATCCACATCAAAAAACCCCAGCCAAACATGCCAATCGCAAAACGCCTTTGCCGGAAGGTGTAATAGCCGTTGCCCAGCGGATTTGAATCGACGTAGGGAAAGACCATCAAACCGATCATGATGATCGACGGCATCACGACGCCCGCAATCCACGGATCGAAATAGACCAGCATTTCCTGCAAGCCAAGGAAATACCAGGGCGCCTTTGAAGGATTCATTGTCAGATTAGGATTCGCGGGTTCTTCAAGCGGGGCGTTGAGCGTGATGGACCAGACAAACAGAAGGACCGTGACAATGACGGCCACCAGGAACTCGATGCGCACGAGGTAGGGCCAGACGTGAATTTCCTTGGCCCACCCCGGCCGCCAGGGTTCGGCCTTGCGATGACTTGTCTTGGCGAGCTTCGGATCCTGCTCCAGCGCCACAATCAACTGATCGTTAGCGCGCGATTGCTTCACTCCCAGCCAGGTAAAGAACGGCACTAGAAATAGCATGGCGACGATCGGAATGTTGTCGGGCGCTGAAGAAATGGTCCAAAGCTGATGCCAGTCTTCGACAAAGAAAACAGCAAGCAACAGCAGCACCACAAGCGCGCCGAGCGTCATCAACTTACCTTTGCTGAGATTGAATCGCCTTGCCATTAATCAAACACTAAAGCTGCATAACCTCTCGACCATCAATCAAACACTCGAACTGCATAACCTCATGGTTGGGAAGGGTGGTTTACCCCCGCGCGTTGAATGCCATGCAATCCAGCGGGGGAAGCCGCCCTTCCCGACCTTGAGCTTCTCTTTCTTGAGCATTCTTTCTTGCTCTGTGCCTCTGCAGCAATTCCAAATGTGATGCTATTTCTTCTTTAGCGCTTTCATCTCCGACTCAAGCATTACAGGCGCCGGCCCGGAAATGCCGCCGTCCTTTCTAATTCGCCAAAAATGCACTGCCATGAAAATTGATGCCACCAGCGGAATGCCGATGCAATGCCAGATGTACGAACGCAGCAACGCGTTTGAATCGACAATCGAACCGCCGAGTAAGCCAAAGCGCACGTCGTTGTACGGGGTCATACCCAGCAATGGACCAAACGGGCCTTCATGGCCCAGCATCGGCGTAGCGCGCGCCATATTTGTTCCCACTGTTACCGCCCAGAATCCAAGTTGATCGTCGGGGAGCAGATAGCCGGTGAACGACAGCAACAACGTCAGCACTAATAAAACAACGCCCACGCACCAATTAAACTCGCGTGGACGTTTATAGGAGCCAGTCAGCACGACGCGGAACATGTGCAGCCAGGTCGTGATCACCATTAAGTGCGCCGCCCAACGGTGCATGTTCCTGAGCAGCTTGCCGAACGGAACATCGTGCTCGAGATAAAGAATGTCGCGGAACGCGTCAACCTTTGTCGGGTGGTAGTAGAACATCAAGAGCACACCGGTGAATGTCAGCACGATGAAGAGATAAAACGTGATGCCACCCATACCCCAGGTGAACTGATAGCGCACTGCGTCGCGATTGATCTTTGCGGGATGCAGATGCAGGAAGACGTTTGAAAGGACTGCCAGCGAGCGATTGCGCGGATCGGAACGATCGTGCGAGACGCGAAATATCGACTTCCAAAGCTGCGTGTCCTGCGGGTCGGCGTAACCCTTTACCTCCTCGATCGCACGCTGCTTAATCTCAGTGGTAGTCTCCTTCACTCGTGCGACCAGACCGGCGCTGCCGGGCTTTTCGCCAGTGGTCAGTTCTTCAGTAGGCTTCTTGTCAGGATTCTCTTCCATAGTTCTCGTTTAGAGCGGTATGTACGCGCCGGGATCGTTGAATTCGTTTTTCTCTCCCTTGGGCCACTTGTAGAGCCTGCTGATGTCAACAACTATTTGTCCCTCGGCATCCATCTCAACGTGTGCGCGATCCATGGGTCGCGGCGCTGGTCCTTCGAAATTAATACCCTCGCTGTCGTAGCCGCTGCCATGGCAGGGACACTTGAATTTGTTTTCGCTCGCTTTCCAGTCAGGCGTGCAACCGAGATGCGTGCAACGCGCATAGATCACAAACATGCGATCGGAAGTCTTATCTACCCAGATGCGATATTGCTGTTGCCACTTAGTATCGACACCCAGCGCGTAGTCCGCCGGAAAGCCAACACGAAAAGTGCTCGATGGCTCGAGAATCGATCGCGGCAGAAAAAAGCGCAGAAACATCAGGAAGCACGTGGTCAGAAATCCGACGATGCTTGCCCAAACTATGCGGCGCCGCATTTTGTTGACCGGAGGGTCGGGCGTGCTTTCAACCACGGCGCCGACGGGCTTTGCAGCGTTGGCGGTAACTGGCCGAGCGGGCGGCGCGGCTAAGGGAGGTGGACCAGGCGCAGCAGGCCCCGCACCTGCTGGCGCCTGGGCCGTGGGCGTGCTTGGCACTTCGCCTGCGGATGACTGCGGATCATTCCGAGTATCCACTACGCTCGACCTCCGTCAATTGAGTTCCGAAGATACACTTCAACCAAAGTCGCAGGGTGGACTATACAACTCCCCGCAAAGCAGGGATCACTCCTGCGCACGAACACGATATTCGTCTATACATGAAGAGCCCGTGCCAATTAATGTCTTATGAATCGCGGCGCGGTGTCGTATTTATAACCTGATTCACGAATTACTGGCAAGAAGTTTTCTGATTTGCGTGGGTCTCAGCGCGGACAACGGATGCGCAACGCGCGCGGAACGATCTGAAAAGTTGCGGGAAGAAACCCGGGAAGTTCACCATCAAGCTCAAGCCCAATGCGCTGATTTTTATCAATCGGACTGGCCGTAATCCTGGCGGCCAGCGCATGTTGAACTTCAGGCATACTTAAATGAGCACCTAAATATAATCTGGGCGCATTAGAAAGTATTCGGGTTAAGCCGAGGTCGCCAATACTAACAACATCAAGCTTTCCGTCTGTCAGTTTCGCGTTGGGCGCTATCTTCATGCCACTTCCGAAATAGCGCGCATTCGCTACGCAGAGATTTGTAACCGTAGTGCGCTGTGCAAGTTTATCGTCAAGCTGAACCAACACGCGCGTTGGTTTCATCCTGGCAGCGCTTTGCAGCATGGCAGTGCCGAAAGAAATGCGGCCACTTAGCCAACGAGGCGCTTTCACCGGCAACCATTCGGCGCCCCCTGCTTTAACGCGCGCGATAACGTCCGCACTCATTCCGAAGGAAGCGACGCCAAGAAAATAGCGCGTCTCCTGTTCGACCAGGTCAGTTGCGTACGACGCGCGGCCCACGTCAATGCTACGCGTCTGGCCGTCGCGCAGAATGATGGCCGCGTCTCGGGTGCGGTTCGGAATATGAAGACTGCGGCGAAAATCGCCGCCGGTGCCGCTGGGCAAGATTCCCAGCTCTGCATCGCATCCGGAAGCGAGGATCCCGTTGGCGACTTCTGAAATTGTGCCGTCGCCGCCGCACGCGATGATCAGCTTGATTCCCTTTTGCGCCGCATCGGCGGCAATTTCGATTGCCTCTGCTTGCTTGCTGGTAAACGCGGGATGGAAGGCGCCAAAGTGGGTTCGCAATTCGCTGGCGATCTTCGGCCAGGCTTTGCGAGTCGCGCCGCCGGCCGATTCGGGATTGATGATTACGAGTGGCAGAGACATTGTTTGTCCGCGCTAAGAGCGGGGGCAAGCCCGCCTTCCTGACCCTGAGACTTTCACAGTAGAGCAAGAGTTTCAAGCGCGACTGATTTTCAAAGTCGAAAGCTCCTCTGATTTTCAAAGTGTGAAAGCTATTCGACCTAATCGGCAGTCTGAGCACTCCAATCAGCTCTAGGTCGGGAAGGCGGGCTTGCCCCCGCTCTTAATTCCTTCGGAGTTCAACCGAAGATCCCGTTCGCCCAGCTCTGCAATTTTGTTCATCGTGAATTTGGAGATCTCCAGGTAGGTTCTCGCCTGGTCTTTGCGCGACAAGTAATCCGTCAGATCGAGTTGTGGTCCAAAGTGAATGCGAATCTTTTCGCCGCCGGTCCAGTTCCCCATTACCTGCTTCAGCAAATCGTTTCCGAGGCCGGCGATGAAAACTGGAATGACTTGCGGCGCCGCGTCCTTAATGAGTTTGCCGACGCCGGGCTGAGCGGGCAGAAACGAATATGGGTCGGAACTTTTATTGCGCGTGCCCTCAGGGTGAAAGCCGATAACATTGCCCGGGCCTTCTCGGCAGAGACTGGTAAGTAAACTGAAGGAGTATTTATCAAACGCTCGCTTGTCGAGAAGTGGTTTCTCACCTGAGGCAAAGAACGGCGGATACATGGACCACCAGCCCATCACCAGATTCACAAATAACCCTAACGGTCCCTGATAGAAGAAGCGGCCACGCACCGGGAAGAAAAGTTGTTTGCGCCACTTTGTATTGCGAAAGAGCACCGTAGAAACCGTATACATGTCGAAAAAGGAACGATGGTTGGCAACCAGCAGGATGGGCCGCTCGGGAGAGAGCGCGTGAACATTTTCCAAACCGTAAACCTGAATCAGGTTGTAGGTTGAAAAGTGAATCCAACCGGCTCCAAAAACTTTCTGGCACCAGGTCCAAAACCGTTTCCATTTTCCCTGGTTCATGCGGCGAACGAAATAAAAAGTGAAACGTTCGAAGGATGATAAGACGGAGAGTTCTTCAGACGTGGGCTCGGTGAACATACTCGGCGCTGCATGACCGTCGAAATCGACAGGAGTTGTTTGGATTGGATTGGACACCTTGCGAATTGCGGCTTAGCCGCCGCACAGTGCGGAAAGCCTACGGCTTTCCGTTGAGTGCTTATTCGACAAACGGGGCTACGCCCCAAGATGAGGCGCAGCCTCCTGAAAAATATTAACGCGTTCCGGAAAGGCAGAGCCTTTCCGCACTGTGCTGCGGCCAAGCCGCAAAACACACTCCGTCTGGCACTAATCTTCGGCTTGGGACTTTGGACATTGGACGTTGGACTGTCTTTCAGTCGATCGAAAAGTATTTCGCTTCCGGGTGATGGACGATGATAGCGGAAGTTGATTGCTCAGGCTCTAGTTGAAACTCTTCACTTAGTTCTACATCGATGCGACCCGGTTCCAGAAGCTCGAAAAGTTTTGCCTGATCTTCCAGATCGGGACAAGCCGGATAACCAAAACTAAAGCGCGATCCCTGATACTGCTGACGAAACAGTTTGTTGATATCGGTCGCATCGTCGCCGGCAATGCCAAGCTCCTCACGAATGCGCTTGTGCCAAAACTCAGCCAGCGCTTCCGCGCCTTCCACGCTTAGCCCGTGGAAATAAAGATAGTCGGCATAGTTGTCGCCTTTGAACAGCTCATGCGCGTACTCACTCGCGCGCCGACCCATCGTGACGAGGTGAAATGCGACCACATCCATACGACCTGAATCCTGGGCAGCAAAGAAATCAGCCAGACAAAGATTCTTTCCCGACGGCTGGCGCGGAAAAGTAAAACGCAGGCGCTCAGTTGTTTGATCCTCCTGATAGATAATTAGATCGTTTCCGGATGATTGCGCCGGAAAATATCCGTAAACAACGCGCGGCAATAACAAGCGTTCGCGCTTGCTGCGCTCTTTGAGTTCTTCATAGATCGGAAGGACTGTGTCGCGGACCAAAGCCTGGTATTCTTCCGCCGGCCGTCTTCCCTGTTTGAATTGCCATTGTCCTTTGAACAGCGCAGTTTGATTTACGAACGAGAAGATGTCATCGAGCGCGATGTCTTCGACCACCCGGGAACCGTAAAATGGAGTTTGGGGAACGGCCACATCCGTTTTTACTTTTGAGCGTTTCGTGTGACTAGTGTCGCCGACAGCTCTAACAGCACCGCGCGGCTTCGCAGGTTTGCGAATGCCGAGCTTCGCTTCCTCGCCAACCAGATCTTCCGCGTCATCCAGTGTTTCCAGATCGTCGCCGGTCGATGCGCTGCCAGCCTTTGCAAGATCGCTGGCGATGACATCAGCACCGTTCCCGCTCGCCAGTTTGTCCATCGTGTGCAATCCGGAAAACGCGTCGCGAGCATAGAAGAGCTGTCCTTTATAGAGCGGCTTGAGATCGTCATCGACATAACGACGGTTGAGCGCAGCGCCACCGAGCACCACCGGCACGCTAATGCCGCGTTCATTCATCAACTCCAGATTCTCTTTCATGACGAGCGTCGATTTGACCAGCAACCCGCTCATGCCGATGGCGTCCGCATTGTGTTCTTCATGAGCCTGGAGAATGTTCTCGATCGGCTGCTTGATGCCAAGATTGATCACCTTGTAGCCATTGTTGGTCAGGATGATGTCGACGAGATTCTTGCCAATGTCGTGCACGTCACCTTTGACTGTAGCAAGCACCATGGTGCCTTTCGCGGTGGCGCCGCCTTTCTTCTCCATGAATGGCTCGAGAAAACGGACGGCGGCCTTCATTGCTTCAGCCGACTGCAGCACAAACGGCAACTGCATTTGGCCGCTGCCAAACAGATCGCCAACAACCTTCATGCCTTCGAGCAGAATATTGTTGACGATGTCCAGAGCTGGATAACTTTCAAGCGCGGTTCTTAATTCGTCCTCCAGGCCAATCTTTTCGCCGTCGATGATGTGGTTCTTCAGACGCTCTTCGACGGTCTCGCCTTTCGAAGCTTTCTTTTTGGACTTCTCAGTTACACCTTCGAAGAGTTTGGTGAACTCGGTCAACGGATCATAGGTGCAGACGTCGCCGTCAAATTTGCGCTGGTCGTAGATCAACTGGCGCGCAACCTCAAGCTCCTTTTCGCCGATGCGATTCAGCGGTTCGATCTTGCTTGCATTGACGATCGCCGCGTCGAGTCCAGCCTCGACGGCGTCATGCAGAAACACTGAGTTGAGAACAACTCGCGATGCCGGATTCAGACCGAATGAAATATTTGAGACGCCAAGAATCGTAAAACAACCCGGCAACTCTTTCTTTATGCGACGAATTCCCTCGATCGTTTCCAGGGCATTGCGCCGATCCTCTTCAATGCCCGTTGAAATTGGCAGCGCGAGCGGATCGAAAAAGACATCCGCCGCCGGGAGATCAAGTTCGCCTGTCGCTTGTTCGAAAGCGCGCTTCGCGATCTTGAATTTTCCTTCCGACGTGCGCGCCATGCCTTCTTCATCAATCGTGCCGATGACGACGCTGGCGCCATAGCGTTTTGCTAGTTCTATCACTTTCGTAAAACGCGGCACGCCGTCTTCGTAGTTTGTCGAATTCAGAATGCACTTGCCGCCGGCATGTTGTAAGCCCGCTTCCATCTTCTGCCATTCAGTCGAATCGAACATCAGCGGGATTTTGATGTTGGTCGCCAGACGCGATGCCAGCTCATGCATATCAGCTTCGCCGTTGCGACCGACGAAGTCCACGTTCACATCCAGCACGTGCGCGCCTTCGCGTTCCTGTTCCTTTGCTAAAGAAACGAGCCCGTCCCAGTCTTCAGCGCCCAACAGATCGCGCATCTTCCGTGAGCCACTCGCATTCACGCGTTCGCCAACGATCAGGAACGAAGTGTCCTGCCGGTAAGGTTGCTGAATGAAATTGGAAGACGCAGCAGCCAGTCGCTCATTATTTCGTCTTGCCGGACTGATTTCCTTCACGGCATCAACTACTGCGCGCAAATGCGCGGGCGTAGTTCCGCAGCAGCCGCCGACAATATTTACGCCAAACTCGCGCGCGAAGTGCGCTAGATCTCCAGCGAGAGACTCCGGCGTCTCCTTATAATGAGCGTGGCCACCGACATTTTCAGGAATGCCCGCGTTGGGAATAACCGAAACTGGCAAGGTCGCGTTCTGGCAAAGATAACGAACGTTCTCGCTCATCTGCTTGGGACCGGTCGCGCAGTTCATGCCTATGACGTCAATAGGAAAAGGCTCGAGCGCGGTTAACGCCGCGCCAATTTCCGTACCCATCAACATCGTGCCGAATGCCTCGATGGTTACCTGTGCGATTACAGGAACGCGGCGCTTGATCACTTCAAAGTAAGCAAAAATTGCAGACAGCGCAGACTTGGTTTGCAACAAGTCCTGGCAGGTTTCCACAATTAGAAGATCCGCGCCGCCATCTATCAGCCCGCGCACCTGATCGTAATAGGACTGCTTCATGTCGAGGAATGAGATGTGACCAAGCGAAGGGAGCTTTGTGGTGGGACCCATCGAACCCGCAACCCAGCGCGGCCTTTCTTTAGTTGAAAAATCAGCTGCAACTCTTTTCGCAAGCTGCGCAGCTTTTAGATTCAACTGGTAAGCCTTGTCGGCAATGTCGTATTCGGCCAGGACGATAGAGGCCGCACCAAAAGTGTCGGTCTCAATTACATCGCAACCAACTTCCAAAAACCCGGCGTGCACCTTCTCCACAGCTTCGGGCTTAGTCACGACCAGGTATTCATTGCAGCCATCGAGGCCGCCGAAATCATCCGGCGTCAGGTTCTGCACCTGAATATTCGTGCCCATCGCGCCGTCAAAGACGACGAT
>DASQPM010000416.1:0-2995 GCA_035643935.1 Pyrinomonadaceae bacterium
AGCGCGCCAATGCCGGCACCCTTCTTACCACCAATAACGCCACCAAGAATGGCTCCCGCACCCGTGCCCATGGCTAACGTCAGCTTATCGCGATGTTTCTGCCAGAAGCTGCGGCCGCGCGGTCGTTGATAGTCATAGTAAACCCTACGTGGACTACTATAGCTGCGCGCATAAGTGCGACCACTTCTGTAGTAGACGCCATTGGTGGCTACTTGATTTCCGGAAACTCCGGCTTCGCAGGATCGGAATCCATCAGCGAACCCGGACTTGTAAGCAGTCTGTTCCTGTGTGGTATCAAACTGCGACGGCACAGACGGATCGTTTACCGATGCGTTTGGCTGGTAACGCGCGAACTGCGTGTCCGCGCTGGTTGAATACGCCGGCGTCGTGGTCGTGTCGGCTGTAGTCGATTGGTTTCTCGAGTGCATTACAAAGGCGCCCACAGACCCGCCAATTAAGGCAGCGACCAGGGCAACCGGCAGCAATTTGTTAGTCATAATCATTGTTTCTGTCTCCTTCGCAAATGTGTAGGCAGCATCTAGCGCTTATTTGTTGAGCAAGAACTGTACCTATTAACCGAATGCCACAGTTGCAATTCATATTAAAGCAGAAACCAGCACGATCACAGCAACAAGCGCAGTTTTATTACGGATTCACAACTTAAACTTCACACTTCGATCAACGGATTCTCGTGTAGGGATTAACGACAAAAGCGATATTACCCGATATGGAATCAAACGGTATGCGAAATCAGCAAAATAAAAAGGGCCAGGAGGATCTTCCTGGCCCGTGTGCCAAATTAGCGTTGTTAACTGTCAGGCAGCCTTTTGTTGCACCGGCTTATTCTCCCTGAGCAGTTCCAGCGCCTTTTTCATCTGTACATCTTCAACCGCCGGTTTGACCGCGGGCGTTTCAGGCGCAACCTCACGTTTGTCATTCGGTTGATCGGGCTTCGTGACCTGATCATCGTCGTTGCCCGTCAAATCATCCGGATCGACTGCATCCGCCAGTTCGGGACGCTTCACTTCAACCGAGGGAGTTACTCCTGAGTGGATTCGATCTTCGCCGAGAAATGGCTTGCCGCTCGCAGAAGCCCACTTAACCGTTGTTAGTAGCAATCCATCTCCGCCACGCAAGGTAAAGAGCTGCTGTTCTGCGCCGGCCCCGAAACTTTTTTCGCCGACCACCTGGCCGCGATTGCGATCGAGGAAGGCCGATGCGACAACTTCAGCAGCACCCGCAGTACCGGCGTCGATCAATGCAACGACGGGTCCTGAGAAAATCGCAGATTTTGAATCGGCGGTAAAAGTCTTCAACGCCCGGCCTTCCCTGCCAGAAGTTTGTGCGAGCGTTCCATCTTTGACGAACAGATTGGCAACCGCTACCGCTTCATCGAGCGAGCCACCTGCTGTTCCGCGCAGATCGACGACAACTTTTTGTGCTCCCTGTTTTAGCAACTCCTGCAAACGGGCGCGCGCATCTGCGGCCTCGCCCTCAGCAAAACTGTTGACACGCAAGACACCGATGCGACCCGCTTCCATGTGCGCTTCGGCAGCAGGAGCGCGAAACGAACTTCGCTTGACAGTCAGCGTGAGCGGCCGCGTATTAGCGCGCAGAATCCTTAGTTTTACTTCCGAGCCGGCCGGCCCATTCAAAAGCTGCTTCGCGTCGTAAAGCGAAATGTCTCGAGTAGCTTTACCGTCAATGTATTCAATGATGTCACCCGCGCGAACGCCTACTTGATCAGCCGGTGAACCCTTCATTGGCGCAATCACGTAAAGATAAGACGCGACTTGCGAAAGCTCGGCGCCGATGCCAACCTCGTTGCTTTTCGCGTTTTCGTTATACTGGCGCACTTGATCCGGAGTGAGATAAGTCGAATAAGGATCCAGTCCGTAGGCTAAGCCGCGCAAGGCGCCAGCGCGAACCTTTTCCATGTTGGGCTCATCAACGTAATCGTTCTGAATATGCTGAAGAACGCTCTCGAAAATGCGAAGCTGTGCATTCGGATCGTTTGCCGGCTGTTGAGCGCGGGTAGAAATCCAACCGCCAACGACGGTATAAATAGCCAGCATGGCTGACAAGATGATCAGTGAAAACTTAGTGCGAAATGACATCAGGTACCTCGTATCTAAAACAATTCAGCGCTTTGAGTGCGCCGGTGGCTACGGTTCGTATGATACAGGCCGCCAGCTAAAGCGTGCAACCCGGGTTTGGTCATACTTGCCCGTTGTAATTTGAACGATTCGTGGGCGCACAATCGAGCGTTCAGCCCACGACTACGCATGAAGAGCAAAGACGTTACAGATTCGATTCGCGCTCCTGTTCTCGCTCTCGACCTCGGACGCAAACGCGTCGGCGTAGCTGTCTCGGATGCACTGTCAATCTCGATTACGCGTCTCGACGTTATTCCGCGAACGAATTGGAAGCAACTGCTTCGCGACGTCGAAAACTTAGCTCACCGCTTTGACGCTCAAACCCTGGTAATTGGTTTACCGCTTAAACTAGATGGTTCTATGGGAGACGCTGCAAATCTGGCCCGCCAAACCGCGCAAAATTTCGCGCGTTCCTTGAAGCTGCCCGTTTATTTGCAGGACGAACGTTTGACTTCGGCAGAGGCCGAGGAGAACCTGCGCGCGGCCAGTGTCCGGGCTGACGAAATCGCCAGGCGCGTCGATAGCGAGGCTGCCGCTTTGATTTTGCGCGACTTCCTGGCTGCGGGTCAGCAAAGAATTCTTGTCTCACCGCATTTATCAGACTAGACCCACTTCATTTACACTAAACTCCGATGAAACGAATTCTGCTAATTATTTTCCTGGCTCTATTGATAATCGCCGGCAGCGCAACGGCCTGGGCCTATCGCGAGTTGCACACACCCGTTCGCCACACAAAGCACGGCCAGTATGTGGAAATCCCGAGGGGGTCGTCGCCCACGGCAGTTGTGAATAAACTGGCGAGCGAAGGAATCATTAAACACAGATGGCCGCTAACGCTG
>DASQPM010000417.1:0-3779 GCA_035643935.1 Pyrinomonadaceae bacterium
CCGAAAGTGGAGAACGCGTGATGAAGAGCATCAGGTATCAGACTGTGTGAAGCAACAATCTCGGAAGTCTGTCTATCGGCAGTGGGGTGCATTGGTACGGCATATTCCGCCGGGTACAATTCATGCTGCGCTTCAATCGCACGTCGCACCTTGTCGTCAGCCTGAGGCGAAACTGTTTTGATCCAGGTCATGCAAGACAATTCCTCTATTTGAGATACGCGAATTCAAGTTGGAAGTGCAACCATTGCAGAACCGAGAGCGGTAGCGACCGGATGCTAGCATCAATGTTGAAGGCCGCTCGAATGCTTCATATCATCGTCGAGGGTAGCATCCGGTCGCTATCGCTCTCGGTTCTGCATTGAGTGTTCCTGTCTTGCTGCCAGCATCAGTCTTGGGTGCGCTATTATTGTTGACCTAATACCGGTTGCACTTCCAACTTGAATCCACCATTCATCATTTCTCATTTGCCATTGGCTGCGATTTCAAGTCACCAAGCCACACATGAGGCGGGCCGATGAGGTCAGTACCACCACGCGGTAGCGGGTGGGTCGCGGGATTTTCGATTGCCAATTAGCCTTATCGCCAGACGCCAATCGAAAATCGGCAATTGACAATCGGCAATCATGAGACCCACCCGCTACCGCGTGGTGGTACTGACTTCATTTTCAAACTTCATCGTTTGCAAAGCTCAAGCCACTAACGTCATGGAAAGTGTTCCCTCCCTTTCAGACATCCACGCCGCCCGCCAAGTAGTCGCCGGTTCCGCCCTACGCACGCCACTCGTTCGGCTTAACGCGAAGGAAGCGCCGGCCGAGATTTACCTTAAGCTCGAAAACCTGCAGCCGATAGGATCGTTCAAAATCCGTGGTGCCACTAACGCGATGGGCCATTTGACGCCGGAGACGCTGTCTCGCGGGGTCTTGACTGCATCGGCAGGAAACATGGCCCAGGGTGTCGCCTGGCGTGCGCGTGAGCTCGGTATTCCCTGCACAGTGGTCGCGCCCGAGACCGCGGCGGAAACGAAGGTCAAAGCAATTGAACGACTCGGCGGACGCGTCATCAAGGTCCCGTTTGAAGAGTGGTGGCGGGCGTTTGAAACAAGAACATTTGTCGGCGTGGATGCCACTTTCATCCATGCGTTTGACGATCTGAACGTGATGGCCGGCAATGGCACAATTGCTCTTGAGATAATGGAAGACTTGCCGGACGTTGATGCGATCGTGATTCCCTGGGGTGGTGGTGGCCTTACCTGCGGCATTGCTGCCGGCATGCGTGCTCAGAATTCGAAGTGCAAGATATATGCAGCCGAAGTGGCGACGGCAGCGCCTCTGGTTGCCTCGCTTGCGGCTGGAACTCCCCAGGTTGTTGAGTATCAACCATCCTTCGTGGATGGCATCGGCGCCCGGGTTGTATTTCCGCAAATGCTCGAGCGCGCGCAACAGTTGATTGATGGCTCGCTCGTTGCTGAACTGAACGAAGTTAAATCTGCTCTACGACTCATGGCTGAACGCAACCGCATTATCGCCGAGGGTGCCGGAGCATGTGCGCTGGCCTGCGCCTTAGCGGGCAAAGCCGGCGGCGGTAAAATCGTGTGTATTGTCTCGGGAGGGAACATAGACTTCGCAACGCTTTGCGAAATACTTACAGATACAGACGTGGCTGGTTGACGTCCGACCTCTGAGCTCCGACCTCCGCCTCTAAGGTTTCCGTCCGGCGCGGATCGATTCCGATAGCTTCTGCACGTCGATCGACTCGGAACTGGTTTTCAAAGTCGCGATCGTATCCAGGAGAAACTTGCGAACCTCAACCTCCGGAGTCGTAGTGGTGGCCTCGCAATTGAGCATCAGCACATAGTCGCCGCTAACGACTGTGACATATACCTGCGTTTTCGCCTCAGAATTCATTCCCTCCGGCATATCGAATTCCCACAGCGATGCTGCGCCCAGCGCGCTCATATTCACGCTAAACGATTTCAACGTCAGCTTATTCTTGAGGAGCTCTCCAATATAGTTCGATTCCCAATCGCGATGCGCGGCGAGCACGGCCTTGTTGTCAAGCTTTTTCTCCCTCGCGTTCGGCGCAAAGTTGCTAATCTGTGCCGCTTGAATTTGTAATGTCTTGCCGTCAACGGCGAGGAATATACGGTCCGGGACGTTCACCTGCTTAATTTCTTTGCCTTTCACGGCGAGTGTGAAGTGAAGTTCATGAAGGTTCCAAACGAAAAGTGTGCCGTCCTCTGTTTTGATCAACGCCCAAACATCGTCCTGTTGAAACGCGAGGCCGGATGAAGCGTAGGTATAGGGAACGAAGTGACGTAGTGTATGGGAGTTGCCGTTCTGCGGAGCCGATCGCGCATCCGATATGCGAGATTTCGTCTTACGCGTGACATGTTCGGTCGCGAGAATGGCGACGGAAAAAATCCCAAGTAGTAAAGCAAGTTGAATAGAGTTTCGAAGCAGCGTGGTGCTAACAACTGTGGAAGAGTACATGAGTCTCTTTTTATCACAGGCAAGCGAGGCGAGCTAAGCTTTTGGGCGGCCTTCCGACTCTTCCGCGATTTGAAGGTAGTCAAACAGCCTGAATGAACCGTACGTGAATGCGATCCTTTCATAGGTAAGGAGATTGAAACCAAGCGAAGGCGAGGCATAAGAATTCTTTTTTCGATAAAAAGTGCAACAGAACCCTGAGTCGGCGGTGTTATCTCTAACGAAGGCAGGAAAAATGAAACGGAAGAGTGAAACGTAACCGGGGGATATTCGTACTAACGAGATAGGGAGATCGTTATGTTGAAAGTAAACGCCAAAAAATTGGGCACTGTTGCTGTCCTGTGCCTCCAGGGGCAAATTGTGACCGGCGAAACGGAGATTCTGCGCAACGCCGTGCAATTCTTGTCAGGAGTAAAAGCAATCAAACTTGATTTGGCCCGGGTAACGACAATAGATGCCGGCGGTTTGGGAGTGATGTTGGCGCTGCGCGAGCAGGTTGAATCAAAAGGAATCCGCTTCGAACTCATGAACGTAAACAAACAGATACGCACGGTGCTGGAACTCACGCGCCTGGACACTGTATTTCTAATTACATCCGGAGTTGAATTCTTTCCGGCAGGTTCGCGCGCGTCAATGTTGCGGCTTGCGTCGTGCGCTTAAAGAAACGATGCATATTCCATCCGCTGCCCGGGTTAGTTACGAGAATGCTTCACCTTCACTCCGGCGAAGAACGCTTTCGCTTCCTCGACCTCGGGTCGCGTGCTATCCGCGTGTCTACAATGCGTCATGAGCATTCCATAGTAAGTCTTCGCCTTCTTGTGATCTGCCGCGAGGCTCGCTGCACGTGCCGCGCCGTACAGGCCATTGAAGCGGTTGGGTGCGCTGCGAAGCGAGGTCTCGAATTCGTGCAAGGCCTCTGTCTCAGCTATATTGATTACTGAATTTGGCAGTGGTGCTGCCCTGCTCGTAGAACTCTTCAGTGATCACTCCGTTTGCAGCAATGGTCAGCAGGACAAACCCGTTGTAGACCCGCGGTGGGTTTGGCGCAGGCGTGTGTGCGTAATAATCCACCTGATTTGAACTTGCGCAACCAAATGCTTCTCCATAAGGGACAGCGCCATGTCCTACGCAGCGAGCCAGAGTCTTACGCTGCGTGACCGTCGGCGATTTGTAAGCCACGCCGTCGTGAACATGACCCCAGTACCAGGCAGCCGGGTCACCGTTCAAGGCCGATGTGACTTGATTCCAATAGGTCGTGTCTTCCGTCAAGCCGTCGTAACTCAGCGCGTTGTG
>DASQPM010000418.1:0-3674 GCA_035643935.1 Pyrinomonadaceae bacterium
ACCGGTCGCGGCCAAGCCTGCTTTTGATTCAACAATCCGGCAACCAGTCGCCGCCGGACCAAAGCGGCGCCGGGACGCCGCACTCCAAGGAGTTGACCACTTGTTCAGAGCTTCCTTCAGTCTGTGCCTGTGGAGGCAACACAGATTGAAGTCTGTGTTACTCGTTATGACTTTAGTCTGTGATTTCGCCAGAGGAGCGCGGTTGGTTACAAACACAGACTGAAGTCTGTGCTACCTAAAACAAGATGTCTGAAGACCGACACATAAATTTTAAGCTGATGCGTCAGTACATTCTGGACCATCAGGATGGATCCGCTCCTAATCCGGCGGCCGGCGGGTTGTACTCAATTCAACCTCTGGCTACTGGTGCTGACAAATCCAAAAAGTATTGGCGTTCGCTTGACGAGCTGGCCGACGCGCCTGAATTTCGCGAGTTCGTCGCACGCGAGTTTCCGCAACAAGCAGAAGAGTGGAGCGATCCCCTCGAACGCCGCACGTTCTTAAAGTTAATGGGCGCCTCGCTGGCGCTGGCTGGTCTCAGCGGTTGTGTGTTTCAGCCTCCCGAAAAAATTGTTCCTTACGTCAAGCAGCCGGAAGAAGAAGTGCCCGGCAAAGCTTTATTTTTCGCGACCGCTTCGTCGTTGGGCGGAATTGCCACGCCATTGCTGGCGCGCAGCAACGAAGGCCGCCCGACAAAAATAGAAGGAAATCCGGACCATCCAAACAGCCGCAACAGCGATCCACAGGATCGCGGCTCAAGCGCGACGGACATCTTTTCACAGGCGTCGATTCTGAGTCTTTACGACCCCGATCGCGCGCAGACGCCGCTTTACCGCGACGAGTCGCGCACCTGGTCCACCTTTGTCGGCGAGATTCGCACCGCGCTCGACGAACAACGCCCAAAGCAAGGCGCCGGCATACGCTTTCTGACTGAAACCGTAACGTCGCCTACTCTTGCCGCGCAGTTGAAAGGAATTCTGACCGAGTTTCCGCAAGCTAAGTGGCACCAGTACGAACCGGCGAACAACGACAACGCCCGTGCCGGCGCAGTCATGGCATTCGGTCAACCCGTCAATACGATCTACGACTTCAGCAAAGCTGATCGCATACTTTCACTCGACGCTGATTTCCTGGCGGCTATGCCCGGCACGCTGCGTTACGCGCGCGACTTTGCAGCGCGGCGACGCGTCAGCGAAGGTCAGAAAGAGATGAACCGGCTTTACATGATTGAAACCACGCCGACGACGACCGGGGCGAGCGCGGATCATCAGTGGTCGGTGAAGCCGAGTGAATTGCCGACTTTGGTGGGGACTCTAGCCTCGGTGCTGGTGTCGCTCGGTTTGGGGGATGCAGGGGAAAGAGGCCTTCGTTCCAACGACGGAGCTATCGCTGAATGGATAGTAGCCCTGGCGAAGGATTTTCTGCAGCACCAAGGGGCGAGCATCGTGGTCGCCGGCAGAGAGACACCGCCTGCCGTTCACGACCTCGCTCATCGGATGAATGATGCGCTGGGGAATGTTGGTAAGACGGTTTTCTACACGGATCCGATCGAAGCGAACTCAGTCGATCAAAGGCAATCACTGCAGGAGTTGGTTAATGACATCGACGGTGGCCGCATTGAGCTGTTGGTGATCGTTGGTGGCAATCCCGTTTACAACACGCCCGCGGATTTGAAGCTCAATCAAGAGCGCATGTTCAAGACGAAGCTGCGTGTGCATCTCAGTCAGTATCGCGATGAAACTTCTGAGGTTTGTCATTGGAATATTCCGGAGACGCACTACCTGGAAGCCTGGAGCGATACGCGTGCTTACGATGGCACGGTCACAATCGTGCAGCCGCTGATCGAGCCCCTCTATCAAAACAAGAGCGCGCATGAGTTATTGGCTGTCTTTACTGCGAAGTATGACCAGAAGCCTTACGACACTATTCGGGAGTATTGGCAGGGGGAAGGGCAAAAGGCAGTAGGCAGTAAGCAGAAGGCAGAAAGCGGAACCGCGAGCGGTCGGGGTAGCGAGCAAATGCCACGCTCAGCTTCCGCTTCAGGCACAACGCCGAGTCCAAGAGCTTCACCGGCGACGAACGCGACGAGTGCTTCAACTTCAGCTGTCGTTGGTCCATCACCCGGAGCAGATTTCGAATCATGGTGGCGGAAGTGTGTGCACGATGGCTTCATTCCAAACACGGCCCTGCCAACTAAAACCGTTTCTGTGAACGCGGGAAATCTAGCGCAGGCAAATGCGGGCGGGACGCCCGCGGTCCCAGTACAGGCAAATGCGGGCGGGACGCCTGCGGTCTCCGGATTCGAGATCATCTTCCGCACCGATCCGACAATCTACGACGGCCGCTTTGCCAACAACGGCTGGTTGCAGGAACTTCCCAAGCCGCTGACTAAATTAACGTGGGACAACGCCGCGCTGGTTAGTCCAAACACCGCTAAGCAACTGGGACTGGGAAAAACTAACGGCAAGAAGGGCCGTGAGGCTTGGGTCGATACGGTGAAGATTTCATACCAGGGCCGCACGATTAGCGACAAGGTGCCGGCCTTGATCATGCCGGGCCAACCTGATGGTGTTATCACGCTCCATCTTGGTTATGGGCGCAAGCGTGCCGGTCGCGTTGGCAACGATCACGGCTTTAATGCTTATGAAATTCGTACCGCCGCTGCGCCCTGGTCAGGCGCGGGCGCCCAAGTGGAGAAAGGGCCGGCGACGTATCTGCTCGCTCTCACACAACAACACTTCAACATGGAGGATCCGAATTTCAGTAAAGAGCCGCGTGACATCTATCGCCAGCAAACTCTGGAACAGTATCTCCACTGTGAACATCCTGAGCATGAGTCGGAAATGCCGGCAAAGGACGACACGCTTTACGATCCCAACCTTTACGACTATCAAAACCAGGGCAATGGTTTGAATTACGCCTGGGGCATGGCGATCGATTTGAACAACTGCATCGGCTGTAATGGCTGCACCATCGCCTGCCAATCAGAGAACAACATTCCGGTTGTCGGTAAGGAGCAGGTGGTGCGCAGTCGCGAGATGCATTGGATTCGCCTCGACACTTATTTTCAGGGCGATGATGCAAACAGTCCCGAAGGCACGCACTTTATGCCGGTGCCATGCATGCATTGCGAGAACGCGCCTTGCGAACCCGTCTGCCCGGTCCATGCGACGGTGCACAGCGCCGAAGGTTTGAACGACATGGTCTACAACCGCTGCGTCGGCACCAAGTATTGTTCCAACAACTGTCCGTACAAAGTGCGCCGCTTCAACTTTTTCCTATATCAGGATTGGGAGACGCCAACTTATCAATTGATGCGCAACCCGGAAGTCTCGGTGCGCAGTCGCGGCGTGATGGAGAAATGCACTTACTGCGTGCAGCGCATTCAGAACGCAAAGATCACAAGCGAGATCGAAGGACGAAAAGTGCGCGACGGTGAAATCGTTACGGCCTGTCAGGCAGTGTGCCCGACTGAAGCAATTGTTTTTGGCGACATCAACGATCCAAACAGCAAGGTTTCGAAATTGAAAGCTGAGCAGCGCAACTATTCGTTGCTCGGCGAATTGAACACGATACCGCGCACGACTTATTTGTCTGCGCTGTGGAACCCGAACCCGGAGATTAAGAGTTAGCCAACAGAGGCACAGAGACACAGAGCATGATTAGAGAAAGAG